>CAYJSK010000050.1:0-1847 GCA_964372745.1 Candidatus Woesearchaeota archaeon | reverse complement strand
ATCTTCCATGGACAAACGAATAGCTGTTATTGATAAGGAAAAATGTAACCCTATAGCCTGTGGAGACTTTTTATGTATTCGTATGTGCCCATTAAATCGTGCGGGGAAGGAAGCAATTGTCAAGGGTCCAGATGGCAAAGCACAGATTAATGAAGACATTGCAACGGATGCTTGTCAAGTCTGTGTCAATATTTGTCCTTTTGGTGCAATTCACATGGTGAAGCTTCCACAAAAGCTCACACAAAGACCCATACATCGCTATGGAAAAGATTCATTTGTTCTCTTCAACCTTCCTGTTCCTATGCCCGGAAAAGTCGTAGGTATTCTTGGAAGAAATGGGATTGGAAAATCTACTGCATTAAAAATTCTTTCTGGCACAGTAAAACCCAACTTAGGAGATCCAGAAAAGCCTGGGGATATAAATGATCTGATTAAAATGTTCAAAGGAACAGAAATGCAGAAATTTCTCGAACAAGTCAAAGCGGGAGAAGTGAAAGTTGCATATAAACCTCAAGCAGTGGATCTTATTGCAAAAAAAGCAGAAGGAAAAGTAAAAGATATGATCAATAAAGTAGACCAAAAAGGAAAGAAAGAAGAAATCATAAAGATTCTAGAGATGGAAAATATCCTTGATCGAGATATAAAAGATCTTTCTGGAGGAGAAATGCAACGTTTAGCAATTGCAGCAACATATTTGAAAGATGCAAACTTTTATTTCTTTGATGAGCCTGCTTCTTTTTTAGATATCACGAGTAGAATGAAAGTAGCAAAACTCATTCGTTCTTTAGCTGAAGAAAATAATAACACTGTTTTAGTAGTCGAACACGACCTTGCGACCTTAGATTACATTTCTGATGAACTTCAAATTCTCTATGGAGAAGCAGCAGTGTATGGTATTGTGTCTCAAACAAAACCCATTCGTAGAGGGATTAATGAATATCTTGATGGTTTCCTTCCTGATGATAATATCCGCTTCCGTAATTACAAAATTGTCTTCAACAAAGGTGTGGAGAAAGAAACAAAACAGCCTATTCTTTTTGAATGGCCAGAACTAGAAAAAAAATTCCCAGCATTCCACATGAAAATGAACTCAGGAAAAATAGAAAGAGGGGATGTGCTTACCATCACTGGTTCAAATGGTTTAGGAAAAACAACGTTCTTAAAAATAATTGCAGGACTCATAAAACCAGATAAAGGAGAACTCACGAGCAAAGTAAAAATTGCCTACAAGCCTCAAGACTTACAAACAGAAGCAGGGACAGTCAAAGAATGGCTTGATCGTGTCGCAAAAGGTCATGATAGTGGTTGGTTCAAACAAAACATTCTCGAAAAACTGAACCTCCGAGCAATCATTAACAATAATATTTCTGCATTATCTGGAGGAGAACTGCAAAAGGTGTACATTGCTATTACCTTATCATTAAAAGCTGATGTCTACGCCTTTGACGAGCCGTCCGCATTTATTGATGTAGAAGATCGTTTGAAAGTCGCAGAAGTCATTCGAGATTTCATGTCAAAAAATGAAACCTGCGCAATTGTTGTCGATCACGATGTGCAATTCTTAGATTATGTAGGGGATGCCATGCTCGTCTTTAAGGGTATTCCTGGAAAAGAGGGTTCAGTCATTGGTCCATTAACAAAGAAGGAAGGCATGAATGAAGTACTGAAGATGTTACAAGTAACCTATCGTATGGACAAAGAAACAAAACGCCCAAGAATCAACAAACCTGGCTCTCAATTAGATGTAGAACAAAAAAAATCAAATAAATATTATTATGCTTAGGATCTAACTATTTAACTTCGTAGCCAAGAAGTCTATATCCTAAACTATTTTAGGGTATAGATGA
>CAYJSK010000049.1:0-7707 GCA_964372745.1 Candidatus Woesearchaeota archaeon | reverse complement strand
TCCGATCTATCTACGCCTACTATTCTCCCTCTGGTCATTTGTTTGACGACTTGTAACCAAGACCCTGGAGCACAGCCTATGTCAAGAACACTATCATTCTTTCTAATCAGTTGATATTTTTTTGCAATTTCTATGAGTTTGTAGGAAGAACGTGCACGGAGGCCTTCCCTCTTTGCTTTTTCAAAATAATAGTCTTTACGCTCGTAAGCCATATTTTTTAGAAGGTTATTATCATTTAAATACTTATTTTTATCTGATTCTTATGGTTGAACCCATTACTCGAAATGGTCTTGTGTATACTCCTCTCTTTCGTACTTTTGCTTCTTATAATGATGGGAGAAGTTCTTATTACTATTTGCATAAAGAAAGTGGAATGGGGTATAGAGTTAGGTTTGATGGAAGGGGATATCATGAAGTCTTCTTGGGAATGCGTACGATTGAAAAAGTACCTTGTGTTGGAGGTTTTGAAATTGTTGCATATATTCAAAAACATAGTGGAGTCTTTCCCCATTTTTCTCCTCAAATCGGTCTTGGTTTAAGAGAAACTTTTGAAGATAGTCGTTTTACGCAGCTTGTGTATCCTTGTGGACTTGTCATGTGGGATAATCACCCCTTTGTTCTTTGCGATGTTGTAGAGTCTTTAGACAAAGAAAAAATTGTTCTGAAAAGCTCTCCTTCTCCTCATTTGCAATTTCATTATAGTCATGCACTTGTGGAGATGTATGATGCGTACAATCCTTTAGAATATTTACAATCCTAAATTTGCTGATTTCTTATATTTAATTGCAGTAGGTGCTTCTCCTCCGTGCCAGGATAACTTTGGGCGCATACGAATGGGATAGAGTCTTTCTGAATTGTCATCAAGTATAATTGCTGCTCCTGGTTCTGAAGGAAGAATATTGAGGTAGCCTGTAAGAGTGTCTCCCAAATAAGATTGCATCATAGAGTTAAGTGCATCCACGTCTCTTTTTGCGGTGAGCCGATGTGCAAGAACGATATCTGATTGTGTTAGGACATCTGAGTGGATCTTTCCTGGTTGTTGTGTGATTAATAATAAGGATAGGCCTGGTTGTCTTCCTTCTCTTAGAATCGTTACTAATGCATCTGTTGCTGCAGTTTTCCCTTCTACGGGAAGAAGTTCGTGTGCTTCATCCAAGATAAACCAGACTAATGGCTTTTTTTCTTCATTCCCTGTTTCTTCTTCTAATTTAAAATAAGAATATCCTGTTCTGATGGCTTCTACTTCTTCTAGCTGTCGGGAAATCATTCTTTCAATGAATACTTTCTTACAAATCAAACCGACTACAAGAGCTTTTACTCCCCAACCACCAGGTGCAGTAGCGTAGGCAGACATATCTAGGATAGATACTGTTCCTCCTTTAATGAGCACGTCTATTTTTGTGCCTTCATTAGAAAAAAGACCCCAGTTTTTTGCTGCGCGAAATCTGTTGATGGCTTCATTTCTGACATCAACTGGAAAGCTATCTTCTTTCTCAAAAACTTCAATCATCATATCAATATTAAATTCTTCTTTTCTTTGTTCTGCAAAATCTCCAAGAATTTTTTCAATGAGAATTGCTACTGAGTGTGATGCCCCTAATTCAAAAGCTAATCTCCAATCTTCCCCAGTAAGTTCTGATGCTTTAATGGAGAATGGATAATCTGTAGGAACGCCTTTATCTTTTGCATCTTCAAACTTTCCAAAGGGTGTGAATATTTTTATCTTTGTGAGTCCTTTTGGTTTGAGGTTCCATTCTTCTAATAAATCTCCATCTTTTTCATTGGGATATTTCATCGTCCAGAAGACGCCCATAGTGTCAAGCATAATTACTGCAAGGTTTTTAGATACTTCATCCGGGAGGTCTACGATGCCTTCTGCGATGATTGATGCTGAGTAGGAATTGTGTACAATTATATCATTTGCTATAAAATTATGAACACCAGGTACTGAAATATCATAGACCCAAAAGTCTCCTTCTTCTAAAGAAATTGATATGACTTCATCCCAAAATATATCGGAGGTTGCGAGTAGTTTTAGGCTTTCGTTCCTTTCTGTTTCTGCAATTTGAAGCATTAGATTTCTAGAAGTGCTGTACTTTATTCTTTCTCTCATTGCTTTAGGATGTTTGTATCCAAGAGCTCTCCCTACTGCTGCCCAATTTTCTGGCTTGTACATGTCCCAAATTTCTTTGGGGATAGTGTCAATGTTTGGATTTCCCTTTATTTCTTTAAGATTGGCTAAACAAGATTTTGCCTTTTTGTCCCTTTCTCCAATAAAACCAATGTGTTCTATGAACTTTATACTATTTTCCCGGTTTAAGACTAATTCATAACTGGGAAATATTCTTTCTTTATATTTTGTATTCTTGCTTCTCAACTTTCCAATAATTCCAAAGCGAAGAAGAAGATGTTGTACTTGATGTATAAGCTCTTTTGAGGATGATGCATAACATATTTCCCAAGCTTCTGTTGATTTATCAAAATAAATACTTCCATCACAGCTAAAAAGTCTATTTAGAAATAATGAAAGATGTTCTCTTGGTAAGGTAAATACTGTTTGTGGAATATCTTTTTCTTTGGCATATTTCCCAAATGCTTTTTGTTCTATTAACCACATTTTTAGTGGGTTCTTCTTAAAGCCATATCTATTGTCTTTATTTGTGACTCTATAACATCCTTCTTTGCTATGTAGACTCATTTCTAATTCTTTGTCAAATTCTTTTACTGACTCTTTAAAATCGTTCATAATTATTGGATCTGTGTTGCTAAAAAGAACCCGGCTGTTCATGGTGTGCCCTTCTGCTAGATGGTATGCCAGAATCTTTACTTGGTTTTCTGGCATTAGCTTCTTTCCAAAGCATTCTATCTTTCTAGGGACTGCTATTCTGTTCTTTAAGCTTAATTTTTCTGCTGGAACCCAACCTTTGATTGTTAATAGTGGATGTTCTGGTGTCAGTCTGATTTCTCTTCCGCTTTGAAATTTAATTTGGAGAATTTTATCTGTTTTTCTTTTAAAGAAATTTTCTTTTACTTGTCCTTTTACTTTAAGTTGTGAGTTTAAAGCAAAGATCTTTTGGTTATTCTTCTCTAAATCTTCTATTCTTGCTTGTGTGCCATCTTCTAAGGTAATAAGAGAATCTCCTAAAAGGCATTTTCCCCCGCCCCTTTTTCCGACGACAAAGACAACATGGGCCTTGATGACATCCATGTAGACATAGTTTGAAAGAGAAGTTGTTTGCCCCATCTTTACATAGGAACGAGCAATGAGAATAGTACCTACATCACCAAATTTCTTTTTATCAGATTCGTTTCTTCCTAGGACAATATTAAAAGCCATTCATTCTTGAATAGAGCTGAACATTCTTAAGGTTTTTGGCTCTGTATACTTACTAAGGGTAATATTCTCGTTCTAATGCTCTGAGTTCTAGAAGTTCCTTTTTGGGAAATGTTTGGTATAACTTTCTAAATTGTGTTCTGTTTAAATCTCCTAGAGCGCAGAGTCTATTTCCATTGTCTATAATTCTTATATCTATATCAGAATCTATTCTTGTGAAAATGATTGCTCTGAGGTTATCTGGCTGATTTCTTGTTCTTCCTGGGAGACCTAACATTTTAATCGTTGCAGTTTCTCCTTTTTTGATTAGAAAGCCTCCATAAAGATGTTCTGGAAGTTCTTTTTGCCATTCGTAGCGTGAATTCATAGATTCAAAAAAATTTCTTAAATTTATAAATTTTTTTGTTGCTTCTGCGCAAGTTTTTTAAAGAGATTCTGTTCTTCTTTGTCTATGGAAAATACTGTGAAAACTGTCCTTTTTTTAGGCTTGCTTACTGGAATTCTTCTTGGAGTAGGATATCTCTTTGGACCTTATGGGTTAATCATAGGTTTGGTTTTTGCGATTCTTCTTAATTTCTTGAGTTATTTCTTCTCTGATAAAGTTGTTTTGTGGATGTATCAAGCAAAAGAAGTAAGTACGCATGATAAGCCTGAGCTTCATGAAATGATTGAAGACATTGCAAAGCTTGCCCATATTCCTAAACCTAAAGTGTACCTTGTGAAGTCTGCGAATCCGAATGCTTTTGCAACTGGACGTAATCCCAAACATGCTGCAGTTGCAGTGACGACTGGGATCTTAGAGTTGCTTCATAAAGAAGAGTTGAGAGGAGTTCTTGCGCATGAAATCTCTCATGTAAAAAATAGAGATATTCTGATTGCTTCCATTGCTGCAGCTTTAGCAGGTGTTATTTCTTTTATCGGAGCAATGGCACGATGGGGTACTATATTTGGTGCTATCGGTGGGAATGATGATGATAGTGGAGGAGGGATTTTAGGATTTCTTATTTTAGGGATCATTACTCCAATTATGGCATTTTTAATTCAAATGGCGATTTCTCGAAGCAGAGAGTATCAAGCTGATGAAAGTGCTGCACGACTTTTAGGAACAGGTGATGGTCTTGTGAAGGCTTTGCGAAAGTTAGAGGAGGGAGTGAAAGAGCATCCTATGAGACAAGAGTCTACTGCTGGTGCATCTTTGTTTATTGTGAATCCGTTTTCTTGGAAAGGATTTATGAAAATTTTAAGCACACACCCGGCAACTGATGATCGTGTGAAGCGTTTGCAAAGCTTGAAGTTGTGAAAAGATTTAAATAGATCTTTTACTAGGTATAGTTGATTTATGGTGATGAAAAAAAAGAGTGTTGGTGCTTCTTTATTGGTACCTGTGAAAATTTCTTCTTCTAAAGTAAGACTTCTGCCTCCAAAAAAATCTTCTCTTTCATTGCTTGCTCCTCAAAAAAAGATTGTAGTAAAGAAAAAATTACCTTTGGTTTCCTCTCAGAAGATTTCTCTGCGTTCTGTTCCTGATCCTTTAGATACTTTACCCTCCTTTTCAGGGTTTGAGAAAAAGAAGAAGTTAGGCCCTGTTCCTTCTCCACCTAAAAAAATACCTCTTCGTTCTGTTCCTGATCCTTTAGATACTTTGCCTCCTTTTTCAGACTTTGAGAAGAAGAGAGAAGTTACTCAGCCTTTAGCTGTATTACAACCTGAAGAAAAAATATCTTCTCTTTCTAAACAAGAAGAAAAGCCTTCTTTTATGTCACGGTTTAAAGAAAGATTTACTTCTACTCAAACTGAAGCTTCTTCCTTTGATCTCTTAGAAGTTGAGCATGCCCTTTTTGCTGAGAGTGATTATTATGGTTTGAGAAAGAAGAATGTTTTTCCAAAGATGACGAAGAAGAATTTAGTAGAAAAAATTCCCTCTTTAGAGTCTGTTCCTTTCCCTCCTCTTACAAAGAGAGTTTTAGCTGAAAATGCTTTTCCAGAATTAAAACAAAAAGATTTAGGATCTTCGTTAAGTAAGGATCTTCCTAAGCCTTCTTTTATGTCTCGATTTAAAGAAAAGTTAGTCTCTAAATCTTCTTCTCGGCCTTCTTTTGATATTTTAGAAGTTGAGCATGCCCTTTTTGCTGAGAATGATTATTATGGCCTGAGAAAAAAGAATGTTTTTCCAAAGATGACGAAGAAAAAAGTTGCTGAAAAGATTTTACGGGAAGAGAGGGATGAGGGTTCTTTGTTTCAAGAGCATAAAGAGATTTATTTCCCTGAACTTCAGCAAGAATCTGTTCCTGAACAAAAAGGAAGTGTTCCTCAGTCTGTGTTTAAAGATTTTTCTCCTGTTGATGATTCCCGTGCACTTACTATTGAAATCCCTCAAACATTTGTTCCTAAGAAAAGTTCTCTTCAGATTCTTTCAGAATTGGATCCTTTGAAAAAGAGTATGGAACTCCTTGATAAATGTCAAAAGTCTTTACAAAAAAAGAATTATGATTTTGCAGTTCTTTACTCTGAAGAACTTATTCCGTTTTATAAAAAACTTGCACCTGATAAACAAGAAATGCTTTATGTGTATATTCAAGATGTGCAGCAAAGAATTCAGATGTTACATTTTGATAGAGTGCATGAGCGTTTGAAGAAAATGCATTAGTTATTTTTTTAACCATGAAATTTCTTCTTCATCAAGTTTTAGTTCTTCCAGTGTTGTTTTTTGAAGAAGAATATTTTTAAGATAGGGGAAGGAGTCTTTTAATGCTCTTTTTGTTGAAGTGTGTGTATATTCTGCAAGTTTCCCAGAGATTGATTTTTTCTTCGCATATTTCATATTTGCTTGCCATAGTTTGAGGATGCGCATCGTTCTTGTGTATTCTACTGCATTTACATTTGTTTCTTTCTTTGCTGTTGCTACACCTGCTGTGAGGAGAATGTTGATATAAATGAGAAATCTCCAGTGTTGCCATCTTCGAATTCTTCCATTATATACATCTGCTTTTGAAATGTAGGAGTATGCTTTTTTGAGGTCATCCGCGTTGTATTCTTTGGGAAGGTTTTCGTCTAACCATAGTATACATTCATTTAAGTCCTCATCTACTTTGTCAAAAATATTTATTGTTTCTTCCCATTTCTTGCTTTTGAAAATCTTGCGTAAACAAAATTGCATGTCTTCTTCTCTGTCTCGTTCAGATTTTTCTTCTGTGGAAAGTGTTTTTGTAATGGAGTATGTTTGTAAATCTCCTATAGCTGCTCTGAGATCTCCCTTGCTTAATTTGATTATTTCTAGGAGCTCTTTTTCTGGACAAATTATGGATTCTGTTTCCGCGATATTTGTGAGATGTTGGAGAAGAGTTTCTTTTTTGAGTGCTTGAAATTCTATGAGTAGGCATTGTTTTCTGAGTTTTGAATATTTATCTTCCCAAGGGTTTATACAGGTAATTGCAATAGGATATTTTGAGCTTTCGATTAATGATTGAATTGTAGGGAGGCCACCACGATCTTTTGTTCCCGAAAGTGCATCGATGTCATCAATAAGAATAAGTTTTCCTTTTGCAAAGAGGCTTTGTTGTCCTAATGAGTTTCCAATGGTCTGTTCAATGTTTTCTTTGTTTCTTGCATCTGATGCGTTGATCTCAAAAAGTTCTACGTTGAGTTCTTTCCCCATGACTTGTACTGCTGATGTTTTTCCACATCCTGTGGGGCCATATATGAGAACTGTACGTTTGAGTTTGATAGCTTCTCTGAGTTTGTAGAGCGCAAGGTCTTGACCAAGAAGTTCACTTGTCTTTTTCGGTTCATACTTTTTTGTCCATGGAATCATTTTGCATAGCTCGCAAGAAGTGCTTCTAGTTGGAGAAATTCATCAGCACCTTCTACCATCCGGAATTCAATCTCTCCACATTTATCTATGAGTTCTATTCTTTTATCATCAGAAATACTTGTGAGTTCTACTGTTTCTTTTTGTATTTGTTTGAGAATGTCTATTCCAGAGAGACCATGTTTGAGCATGGTGTCTAATAGTAAAGATCTTGCTTTGATAAACTGCCTGTTTATTGCGAGATTAATAATGTCTTTTATCTCTTGAGGTTCTGCAGCAGAAACTAAGGAGTAGATGAGTTCTTCTGTGATGTTTTTTTCTATAGAAGAACAGCTTTGAAGAATGTTCGTAATGCGTCTTACGTCTCCATGGCTGATATCTACTAGTGCAGTAATTGCTGAGTTGCTGATTTGTAGTTGTTCGTTTTGTGCGATGTTTGTAATGTATTCTTTGAGTTCTTTTTCTGTTAAAGGTTTAAAACGAAAAACAGAGCAGCGACTCTGTATTGGGTCGATAATCTTTGATGAAAAATTGGCAGACAAAATAAAACGAGTTGAAATAACAT
>CAYJSK010000048.1:0-7723 GCA_964372745.1 Candidatus Woesearchaeota archaeon | reverse complement strand
TGAACAGAATAGGATATGCAGGGAAGATATATCGCGGTTCATAATAGGTTTTGACCACTGCAAGATATGCTCCGAAAAATAAAAGTACAGACATTGCCCACCAGAGGATATAAAAATCTTTTTTTAACTTTTCATCTTTTCTTTTCCAAACAAGATCAAAGCCAACAATAAGATCGATATAATAGATGAGCCCTATGAGGAAGACAATAAGTATTACCCAATGGAAATAATCAAGCATATTCTGGAAAAAGACAAAAGTTGTGAAAAAGACGGAGAAGAATCCTTCTTCAGAGAGTTTTTGATCTAGTTCGGTTCCTTCTGCAAGTGATCCTTCAATAATGTGTGAAACTCTTGGGTATATTTGTCCGTAGAGATCATAGTAATGGCCAAAGACAAAACCTAAAGAAATTGCTAAGCCCAGCATAAGCCACCAGAATTGTTTGTTTTTCAAGAATCTGAATCTTTCTGTGATGAAAAGGAAAACTGCAAGGAAGACAAAGATTGCACCGACAGATTCGTAGAGGAAGATCCCATATCCTATAAGTAGTCCTGATACAATAAGGTACCATTTCCCTTCTTTCTTTACATAGCCTTTCCAGAAGAAGTAAGCTGCAAGACAGTAAAAGACGAGAGCAAAAGTTTCTCCAGAGAAGCGCATGGCCCAGAAAAGGTGTATCCAGAGATAAGACATAAATGCTGATGCAATGAGAGCAATTTTTTTATCGAAAAATTCTTTTCCAATCATATAGGTAATCCATACTGCTGCAACAGAAAATGCAATAACGACTAGCCTTTGAAAGATTTCGTTCGCGCCTAAGAAATAAAATACACCGAAAATGAGAGACATTCCTCTTGCTCGCCATGGAGCTGCAACTTCAGGAGTCCCTAAGCCATAATGTTTTGCAATGCTCATATAGTCCGCTTCATCCCACCAAAGCGCTTGATTATAAGTCTGTAAGAAAAAATACATTCTTAACCAAAGTGCGAAAAGAAGAATAACAATAAAAATTTGATTTTCTCTTTGGCTGAGAAAGTGTACTACTTTGTTCTTAAGTTTCTCCACTGTTAGAGAAAAAATATTGTGCTTTTTAAGGTTTTAGCTTTCAACGAGTACTATTTGCCCCCCAAAAAAAGGTTCGAGGACTCTATGTTTCTTTTCTTTCACCAAGTCCATTTCGTAGTTATCCATGAGAAGAATGAGCTTGCCGTTTTCATTGAGATGTGATTGTGTTTGTTCTAAGAATTTTTTTGTGAGTTCTTTTCTGTTGTTTCTAATGAAGTAATAACTTATTTTTGTGATGATTGTTTTTTTTGGAATAAAGGATTTTATGAATTCTAATATTTTGGAGCTTTTTGCAGAAGAAGTATTTCCATAAGGTGCATTAAATGTGATGAGATCATATTTTTTAGAGATGTTTTGAAAGAGATCTGAATGGTAGGTTGTAAGGTTTATATTATTTTTTTTTGCATTTTCTTTTGTAAGCTCAATAGCATTGGGATTAATATCTGCAGCTTCACAGTCTATTCCTTCTTTGTTCAAATAAATAGAAATAAAACCTGTTCCACAGCCCATGTCTAAAGCTGTGTTTGGATTTAGCTTTTTTGCATGTTGTGCAATTATTTTTGTTTCCTCACCAACTGGAGAGACGCCACGGGTATGCTTTATACTTATGTTATACTCCGGGAAATGTTGTTCTTGCATAGCTGTGAGAATTTATTCTTCTTTAATAAATCTTTTTACGCTCGTGTGAGCGAGAAAGCCCAGGATTTTAGTCGTTGGAGTATGTCAGAGCCCTGCTCTTTTTGCTGCGCTTTGTATATCTGCTTCTTTCCAACCCTTCTTTCGTAGAGTGTCTATGAGTTGCTCTTTCTTCAAACCTTTTGCAAGCCCTTTTCTAAAGAAGTTTACAAGTGGGTCTTGTGTTACTGGGATTGTTTTTTTTGTGGTAAGTACTTTTATTACAACTAGAATGATAATAAGGAAAACTATTCCTCCTCCAATAATGACATAGATCCAAGGAAATTCTTTTTCTACTGTACAATCTTCTGGGCAAGAATTTTCTGTTTCGTCCGTGTCACAACTAAAATCGCCACAGACTGATTCTATTATCTCCTCTTCTTCTGTTTCAGGAAGGACTACAATGCTTTGAAAGTCACTTAAAGATACTGCGTCTGTTGTCGCATAATATAATTCCTTTGTATCACCAGTGTCCATGTTCAGAACATATTGTGCTTGGTTTCCAGAACTCTTCTCTGGTCTTTCTGTGTAGAGAAGTTCACTAAAAGAAAGAGGGAATTCTTCGTAGAGTGTTGCTTCTTCAAGATCTGTATTTGCAGTGATTTCTTTTTTGATGAGAATATAACTTGTTTCTTCTTTGTTGTAGGTTTTGATCGTTACTGTTTTGAGTGTTCCTTTTACTGAGATACTTTCTTGCATTTTGTATACTTCTGTTATATCACCTAATGTTTCAGGGATATCTGATGCTTCAGTAACTATTGTTTCTGATTTTGTTTGTGCGCTTGTTATTTCCCAAGGGATGTCTGCGAGAGTTTTTTCTATTTCTTCCACTAAAAGGTTATCATCACTAAAACCTATTTGATTTTTGTATGTTCCTAGTTCATCAAGAACCTTGGTCATTTTTTGTGTTTTATCCAGCATCATGAGCATTTGATATTCATCTGTATCATCTTCTAAGAAGCCTTTTATTTTCTCTGTTGCTTTTTGTATCAGTGTTTTTGCGTCAAGTACTTCAGATGCATCACGTATACTTAGTGCTGCAATTGCAGTTGTTCCTTGGAAGGAAATGTCTAGATTATAGTCTCCAATGGCGCTCTCTGTTAGGCTTAGTATTTCTAATGGTATTTCTATTGTTGCTCCATCTTCAAGAACTTGGCTCTCAATTGCTTTTATGTCTGTTTGAGGAAGTTCTAGGTCATAAAATGTGCTTGTGCTTTGTGTGATATCATTATAGTCATAGGTCAGCGTAAGGTCTTTTACGGTAAGGTTTCCTGCATGTTCTGATGTGATGTTAATAGGGACACTACAACTTGTTGTTTTACAGGTTCCATAATAGGGGTATGAGCCTACATAATATTTAATCCCTGTCACTATTGAGCCAGTAAATGTTTCCCAGTCATCAAATATAATATTTTTTGTGAGTGTATTGTTATATTTTCCAGATTGTACATAGATGAAGAAGTTGTTAAAGGTTGTTTCTTTACAAATGGAATTTTCTTCTGCTGGGCAAGTATATGCCGTGTCTGTTTCTTGCGAGTTATCTAGAGGGACTTCATAGAGGCTTGTTCCAGATCCTGTGCTAAATATACAGAGAAGATATTTCCCTTCAATGGTATAGTCAAATTCAATTGTACAGGAGTTTGTTCCCGATTCTGGAAGATCACAAGTATCTGAGCCTCCAGACCAGCCAATCTTTGGGTTTCCTGTGGGGACAGATAATGCTAAAGCTTGAATATCTCCTTCAGTTCCTAGTTTTGTGTAGTTTGCTGCAACAGTGAGATGTTTTGTACGAGGCAAAGAGAGATATTCGCAATAATACGTTTCATTATCAATGTATCCTGAGCCTTCTTTTGTGCCATCAAGGTCTTCGGACTTGACTAAGGTTGAGTTATATCCTAGAAATGAACCCAAGTAATACCAATCAATAGTCCCTTCGTTCCCAAAGTCCATGCTGACTGCAGTGGGTGAACCGAGGCTTGTTGCTGCTCCTTCTACTGTAAAGGTAATGTCAGATATTTCTGCATATCGAGGAGTTTTTACCCCAATAAATTGTGAACCTGCACTGGGAAAAGAAAGTGTTTTTGAGCTTCCTTCTTTGGTTGCATTAAATTGGGAGGATTCATATTCAATAGAATAGTTTGCTTTCTCAAGAAGTTCTTCGATAGTGTATGTTTGTGTTTTGGCGTTGAGTGTTATTGTTATTAGTTCAGAAGGGTCAATATTTTCAGAAATTTTTAAAGAGAGTGTTCCTGTAATTGGCGTACTCACTGCGAATTTTGAGCTATCTAATGCAATGCTGAGAGAAGAAACTGTTGCTTCTGTTGTTGCAAAGCCTGTGAGTTCTGGATTGGGAATCCATAGAAAGCTTACTGCAAGTATTACAATGGCTAAGCTAAATAAGAGTATTTTCTCTTTCATGTCATCCTCTTTTTATTTCATAGATACTTTACTATATATAAATATGCTGTGGCAAATTATTTAAAGGCTTGTTTATTTCTTTGGTTGCATGTTAGAAAAGTATCAAGCTCAGTATTACAAACATTATAAGAAATTGTTTGTTATTCCTTTACTCATTGTGTTTCTCGCGCTTGCTTCTTTAGTGTATACCTATTCAATGACTGGAGATATTGTTGAGAAGGATGTTTCTTTGAAAGGAGGGACGACTGCAACTATTTATAGCTCTCAAAGTTTTCCTGATCTTGAAACAAAACTTTTAGAAACATTTCCTGAAGGTGATTTTAGTATTCGAAGTATAGAAGAGTTTGGTTCTGATACACCTTTAGGGGTGACTATTGAAGTGAGTACTGTTGAAGCTGAGCTTTTGGAACCCGCTTTAGAAGAGATTACTGGGCTTACTCTGAATGAAGAAAATTATTCGGTAGAGTTTATTGGTGGGAGTCTTGGAGAAAGTTTCTATAAACAAATGGCTATCGCTTTGCTCTTTGCATATATTTTTATGGCTATTGTTGTCTTCATAACGTTTCGTATTCCTGTTCCTTCCTTCGCAGTTATTTTTGCAGCCTTTGCAGATATGCTTTGTACCCTTGCAGTGTTTCCTTTGTTTGGGATTAAACTTTCTACTGCTGGAATAGCTGCGTTACTTCTTCTCGTAGGATATTCTGTGGATACTGATATTTTGATGACGACACGATTATTGCGAAGACAAGAAGGTACTTTGTATTTGCGACTTTTAGACTCTATGAAAACTGGATTAACTATGACTGCAGCAGCATTGGTAGCATTGGGAGTGGGATATTTCTTTTCTACTTCATATGTGTTGCAACAAATGTTCCTCATTATTATTATTGGGTTGCTTTTTGATGTGATCATGACTTATGGTTTGAATGCTGGATTGCTTATTTGGTATCTACGAAAGAAGAAGGTGGAAGAGTGAAACAATATTTTACTTGGCGTGTGTGGGTTCTTTTGATTGTTCTTCTTTTAGGAGCTGTTGTATTATCTCCTAACCCTTGGGCTTCAGGTATTGAAATAGTCAGTGTTGATGCTTCAAGTGATGCCTCACAATTTGGTTTGGATAGTGGACAAAAAATTCTTTCTGTGAATGGACAAGAAGTGACTACTAAACATGATGTTGTTCAAGCTCTTGCACTTTTGGAATATCCCGAACAAGAAGTGACTGTGGAAAGTTCAAATGGGACATTTCGCTATACTGTGACAAATGATCTTGGCTTTTTAGTTGATGAAAATCTTACTGTTATTCAAAGTACGGTGGATGTTCCTAAGGGGAGTACATTACTTTCCATTAATGGAGAAGGTATTTCTGATGCTGATGCATTTACTGATGTGTATGAAGCTCTTATCCCGAAGAATACGATTAAAATTGAAACTGATGCTGGGCAAATTGCGTATCTTTCTCGAGAAACACCTTCTTTTGTTGTTGCAGAAGCAAAGAAAACGAATCTTGCCTTTGGTTTAGATTTTACAGGTGGGACACGAGTACTTTTGCAGCCTGTGAGTGAAGAAGAAATTACTGATAGTGATATTACAAATCTCATTGATGTTTTAAGTAATCGACTAAATGTATATGGTCTTTCTGATATTAAAATTCGAAGTGCGTCTGATTGGGAAGGGCATAAATATGTTCTTGTTGAGCTTGCAGGAGTTACTGAAGAAGAAGTGCGAGATTTGATTTCTCAGCAAGGGAAGTTTGAAGCAAAAGTTGGAGAGGATGTTGTTTTTGAAGGTGGTAAAGAAGATATTCCCTATGTCTGTCGAAATGATGGTTCTTGTTCAGGAATTCGAAATTGTCAGCAGAATGGTGAAAGCTCTTGGGCTTGTAGTTTTGATTTCACCATTACTTTAAGTCAAGATGCTGCAAAGACCCAAGCGAATGCTACCTCGGTTTTAGATGTTGTTTCAGAAAACGGACAGAGATATTTGAGTAAGCCTTTAGATTTATATTTAGATGGACAGCTGGTGGATAGTTTGCTCATTTCTGAGAATCTTAAAGGGCAAGCAACAACAAGTATTTCTATTTCTGGTCCAGGATATGGGAGTTCAGAAATAAGCGCATTGGAAGATGCGACTGCAAATATGAATACCTTGCAGACTATTCTTATTACTGGCTCTCTTCCTTTTGATTTAGAAATTGTGAAGTTAGATACTATTTCTCCAGTGATGGGAGAGTCTTTCTTGAGGAATACTTTGCTTGTTGCAATTCTTTCTGTGATTGCAGTTGCGGCGGTTATCTTTGTACGGTATAGACAATTAAAATATGTTTTTCCTGTGATGTTTACTTTGCTTACAGAGTTATTTTTGATCTTGAGTTTTGCAGCAGCTGTTGGATGGAACCTTGATATTGCTGCTCTTGCTGGAATCCTTGCTGCGATTGGAACTGGTGTGGATGATCAGATTGTTATTCTTGATGAGGCTGTGCGTGGAAGAAAAGAGAATACGAATACGCAAGAACGATTGAAGCGAGCGTTCTTTATTATTTTTGCAGCGTATGCAACCACGGTAGTTGCGATGTTGCCTTTGTGGAATGCTGGAGCTGGGTTATTGCGTGGTTTTGCGTTGACCACTATAGCTGGAGTTACCATTGGTGTGTTTTTGACGAGGCCTGCGTTTGCTTCCTTGATTGAAAAGATGGAAAAAGAATAGTTGTTCTTGGAAGTATATATTGTAGTTAGGTTTACTTTTTATAGGTAAATGTTTTCTTTTAATACAATTATTATTCAAAAGGAGAGTGGTGCAATGAAAAAAAGTTTATGGATATTTATGGGTTTATTTGTTCTTTCTTTAGGGGTGGTGAGTGCTACTTGTAGCTCAGATAGTGATTGTACTGGTACAGATTTATGTTCAGCTGATTCAGATACTTGTGTAGAAGTAGTTTCTTGTTCATCGTATGTGTGTGAAGGAGCTTATTCTTGTGATATCGGTTCTGAACGTTGTTATGTTGCTTGTAGTAGTGATACAGAATGTAATTCTGGCTATATTTGTTCTGGTGATCAGTGTATAGATAATAGTTGTAGCTCAGATAGTGATTGTTCTAGTGCGGAGTTTTGTGATACTACATCAGCTACATGTGTTGCTAATATTTGTACTGATAGTGATGGTGGGAAGGATCCATATACTACAGGTACCATTACAAATACTAATAGTACAGGTTCTGGAACTTATACAGATGGTACTTGTGGAGGTACTTATTCTTCTTTGACTGAGCGATATTGTGATAGTTCTAATAACGTGGCATATGAGACGTACTATTGTGACTCCTGTACAAGCCCTACTCTTTGTGAAACCGGAACAATGACAACAACAACTACTGATAGTGATGGAGGAAATTATCCTTTGGTTCCTGGAACAGCTACAACTATTCGGGAAATTGTTTCTTCTAGTGGTAGGGTAATCTATAGTAGTACAACTACAGGTGAAGATGCTTGTACTGGTTCATATTTATATGAATATACTTCGGGCTCTGGTTTTAGTAAGATTACCTGTTCTAGCAGTTACGGTTCTGGATAT
>CAYJSK010000047.1:0-7810 GCA_964372745.1 Candidatus Woesearchaeota archaeon | reverse complement strand
ATCTAAAGTAGGAGTATGATAATATCCACCATCTGCTTTGAATACAATCATGGAATCTTTATCTTGCTTTGCACCACCATGTATAAAAACTACTGGAAAAGGTTGCCATGTTCCTTTGTTTGTCAGTACTTTGACTTGTAAAGGTACACGAACTCTTTTTGATGGAGGAAAACCATAGTCAAAAGAACCTTGCACTTCTATAATAGGGCCCGAAAAAGAATAATGTGCATCTTCATAGCCATTTGTTGCAAAATGTTTCATTCGTCGTTCGAGTTTTCCACTATTATTTAGGATAGTTTCTATAAAGTTTTCTTCACCTTTTACAGAGGAAAGGAATATTTGTTCTAAGCAACCTAATGCTCTCACTCTTCCTTCTATCAGAGTTGTTCTCATGAGAAGATCATAATCTGTCAGAGTTAATTTTAGTACTTTTTCTGCAAGATATTGTGCTCTTAGCTCGGGATCTTTAATGCATGCATGCATGTATAAAGAAGAAAGAGGATGTGTTAGAGGTGGAATATATGCCCTTTTTTCTTCTGCTGTCCAAACCATACAAGAACTTTTTTATTGAGGATTTATTAAGCTTATGGTGTTCTTTTCGAGTTTTTTTACTCTTCTTAGTTACTTCTTTTATGGTAGCTTTAGCCTATTTTTTTAGACTAACACATATATAAACTTAAAGTTCTTCTCTTGTTTTTAGGTGAAAAAATTGAAAGAAAAAAGGGTATCTGCTTTGCCTTTATTTATGGTATTGCTTATTTTTCTTTTTGGAATTTCTGGCTGTGCATCTTATTCTTATTTGGCTGAACAGAAGGTAATTTCACCAGTGAATGAAACTCAAGTATCAAATTATCTTTATTCAGGGATTTATTACTTTCTCCCTTCCCAAAACAAAGCTTCTGGATCAATAGTTTCTTTAAATGGTAGTCCCATTGTAGATGATGTCTTCTTGAGTAGTTTTGATATTAGGGATGATACTCTTGTTTACACAAATAATGTGGATAGTATTTTTATTGTTCAAAATGGAAATGAAACACAGATTAAAGTAGAAGGGCTTTATTTTATAACTCGGCCTTCATTATCGCCGGATTTGCATTATGTTGTTGTTCAAGCTTCTTTACTTTCGCAGCTAGAATCTGGGAAAGGCTTAGAGATCTTCATTGTAGATCTTAGCTCTGGAACATTTGAGAAAATTAGTTCTTCAGAGTTTAATTCTGAATCTCCAGAGTGGTTCTCTACTTCTGATACTATTGCTTACACTACTTTCTCACCGGAAGAGGGTTTAGACATTCATCTTTATGATTTCAATGATAAGAAAGAGAGTTTGCTTATTGATGATGCTGGATGGATACATCTTGCCGTTTCTCAAGATGACAGGCTTATACTTAATCCATCAAGCCTGCGAATATATAACGCTTCAGATGGTACACTCATTTCTGATATCAAAGAAAAAGTACTTTCAGCATTACTCAATAAAGGCTATAATCTAGACTATAGATTTCCTGGTCAGGCAGGGATGGGAACTTTTCCTTTAGATGCTAGTTTTTCGCCAGATGGGACTGAAATTGTTTTTGACGGTGCGGTTGAGAAAGATGGTAGATATGGAATAGTTTTATTTACCATAGATATAGATGGAAATTCATTAAAGGAAATAAGTGAACTCATTGAAATTACGCCTGAATTCTCTAATGATAATAGCTACTCTCAGTTAACACCATTATGGACATAATCTTGACTGATGATCTTTCTTTGCCAGGGTTGTGTATAGAAATAGTTATAAGTTAGGGGGTTATTATTAAAATTGATTTTGGATGATGCGACTACAATTTCCGGATGGTGGAGTTGATTATGGACATGAGAGTTTTCATAAAGATATGAGTTCGGGTGAAGGTATTGCTCGAGGAGTACATGTCTTATTTTCTTTGGGATGTATTGCTGCAGGATTTTCTCTTTTGTCTTATGGACCATTAGATTTAACTCGAACGGGATATAATTTGGTTACTGGAAATAGGATAGGTCTTACTCAGGAACTTTTAGATTATAACCGAGAACAAATACAGGTGCAGAATCCAGGTTTTAGCCCTCTAGAAATGGAGAAGAATCTTGCGGGCACTTTAGAATATACACTTCAAGGAAATAGCATTGATGTTGAAGATGTACGTCTTGATAGGTTGTGGGATGCTTCTGAGGATCATGCGAGCTCTTTGTATCAACGATGGGTTTGGACTTCTTTAGGCAAGTAAAGCTTATATACCATTATTCTTTTTGATACATTACATGAGACAATATTGTGCAGAACTGAGTAAGGCAGATGCAGGCAAAGAAGTGCATCTTTCAGGTTGGGTAGATACTTTACGACTTACAGGAAAAATCTCTTTCTTATTATTACGAGATAGAACAGGTATTATTCAAGTGTTTTTAGATAAAGGACTAACAGAGAAATTTCAACATATCAAGCCTCAATCTGTGGTTTCTCTTTCTGGAACGGTGAATAAAAGGCCAGAGAATCAAGTGAAAGGAGATATGAAAACTGGAGAGATTGAAATTGCAGCAAAAATTGTAGAAGTTTTGAATATGGCAGAAACTCCTTTACCTATTGAAATAACTGAAGAGAGTAACACAGGTTTAGATAAGAGGATTGACTATCGTTTTTTAGATGTACGAAGACAGAGAGTGACTGACATATTTATGGTTCGTTCTAAGATCTATGCTTTGACTGTTGCTTTTTTTGATACAGAAAGGTTTGTTGCAATACAAACTCCTAAACTTACTGCTTCTGGTGTTGAGTCTGGTGCAGAAGAATTTAAGATACCTTATTTTGGAAAAACTGCTTCTCTTGCACAAAGTCCTCAAATCTATAAACAAATGTTTGTGGTTTCTGGGCTTGAGAGAGTGTATGAGATCGGAACTATTTTCCGAGCAGAGAAATCGCATACGACAAGACACCTTACAGAATTTACAGGTGTAGATTTTGAAATGGGTTTTATCAAAGATGAACATGACGTGATGGCTGTGGTTGAGAAATATTTTCAATTTTTGATCCATGAATTACACAAAGAATGTAAAGAAGAACTTTTACGTTTAGGCGTTCATTTGCGTGTTCCTAAAACTATTCCTAAACTCTCTCTTCATGATGCAAGAAAAATCTTGAAAGAAAAAGGGAAAATTATTTCTGAAGAAGATGATCTTGATGCAGAAGGAGAGAAAATGATTAGCGCGTATGTCCTTGAAAAGTTTGGGAGTGATTTTGTATTTATGTTAGATTATCCTTGGACAAAAAGACCTTTTTATCATATGAGACCAGAGAATAATAAGAAGGTTACAAAGTCTTTTGATCTTGTTTTTCGAGGTGTAGAGATTGCTACTGGTGCACAAAGAGAGCATAGGCTTGAGATCTTAGAAGCGCAATGTAAAGAAAAAGGTCTTGATTTGAAACATCTTTCTTTCTATAGAGACATCTTTCGCTATGGTTGTCCTCCTCATGGTGGTGTTGGTTTAGGTTTGGATAGAATTACGAACCAGATGCTTGACTTAGGAAATATCAGGGAAGCTATTCTCTTGCCTAGGGATCCTGAACGATTAACGCCTTAGGAGAAAGAATGGGAAATCCTTGAAAAAACCATTATTGGGTTGTTCTCCTTTTCAATGGATAAAAAATTTGTAGGAAAAATATTATAAAGAGCATGAAAATTTTCTTTTCTATGCATGACTATACTGCTTTGCTAGAAGAAATTCTTTCACAAGGAACTGTCTTTAGTCTTGGAACTGTAGATACAGCTGGTGTCTGGGTAGCTGATGTCAATTACGTGCATAAAATTTTTAATATTTACTGGGCTTCCCATATACTGAGCAGACATTCTCGTGCATTGGAAAGAAATCCTCACGTTGCTGGAAGCATTACTCTTCATCAGAGTATTGGAGAAGGCGATAAAGGTCTGCAAATTTCTGGTCTTGCAAAAAGAATATATGATACTCGTGAAGAAATCTTTTCCTTGTATAAGACAAAGAGAAAAAAAGCAGAACCTTTTCTTCTTCCTGAGGGATATAGTTGGTACTGTTTAGAACCGCAGTACATTGATCTTATCTATGAGCCTCTTTTTGGAAGAGAAAAGAAGAAAATAGAAGTTCTAGGTACTTTCCTTTTGTTGAGAAATGCTTCCTCTGCTGAGTTTTAAATACTCTCTCTAAACTGTTTGTTGTTGTTTTTCTCTCTTCTTAACTTATAAATCTCAGTAATCTTTTTCTCTGTATGGAAAACTTGTTTGTGATTGTGCATGGAGAACTCATAAGCATAGAAAGAGAACTTGCACGCATACAACATAAACCTTATGGGCATATTGAACAAATAATTTCTGAACTGCAAAGGATTCGTGATGAAGAAACACATATTTCTTTACCTCTTAATTTTCTCCCTAGAGATATTCCTTATCAACCGTATGGGAAACATATTCTTGTTTGTGGAGCCTATGGTGATATTTTTGTCGCTTCTCATGTCAAGCTTCTTCAGGAGCAGGGAATATGTGCACAGACCTATGAAAAAGCAACTTTGTTTAGCAGAGACAGTGTTGTTTGTTCTAAGAAGGATATTTACATTTTCTTATGATTTTTGAGAAATTCTTTTTTGAATTCCTGGAAGGTTCCATTCTGTATTGATTCTCGTATTTTTCTCATAAACTCTTGCATGAAATAGAGGTTATGAATCGTCAGATATCTTTTTCCAACAGCATCATCTTTTTTTAATAAATATCGTAAGTATGCTCGAGAAAATGTTTTGCAGGAAAAACACAAACAGCCTTCTTCAATAGGTTTTTGGTCAAATTTATAGATGCCTCTTCCCAAGTCTAGAATGCCTGAAAAGGTAAAGAGCATTCCATGACGAGCGTTCTTTTGAGGATAAATGCTATCAAAAATATCTATGCCTCGTTCTACAGATTCAATAATTTGTTCTGGTTTACCTAGTCCCATGACATATCTGGGTTTATTTTTTTCTAAGTGAGGAATAGATACTTCGATCATTTGATACAATTGTTCTGTGGATTCACCAATACCTACACCACCAATCGCATGGCCATCAAAATTCATCGCATTTATTGCTTTTGCACTTGATTCTCGAAGATCTGGAAATGTTCCTCCTTGTGTAATCCCAAAAAGCAATTGTTTTCCACTGTGAAGGTCTTTACATTTTTTTGTCCATCTGTGGGATTTTTTTAATGCTTCCACATAGTCTTCTCTTGCTTTTCCGAAAGGTAAGACACAATCGAGAGCCATGATAACATCAGAGTCAATCTTTTGACTTATCTCGAGAAGTTTTTCTGGCCGCATAAAGACATCTTTTCCACCTGGATTTTTGAGGAGGATACCATTATTTGTTGTGTCTAATAATATGCTCTCTCGAAGCATCTGGAAACCACCACAATCAGTAAAAATAACCCCTGAATATTGCATAAATTTGTGAATGCCTCCTACTTTTTCAAAGGTTTCTAGGCCTGGATCAAGAGAAAGAAAGAAAGCATTTGCGATGATACCTTTTGCGTTCACATTTTGATAATCCTCAGCAGAAACAAAACGACCTACTGCTTTTGTTGCAACTGGCATGAAAAAAGGTGTTTCTACATCTCCAGATTTTGTGTGGAGGATTCCTGTGCGTGCTTGTCCGTCTTCTGCGGTAAGGGTAAACATAGAATTTTGGGGTCAAAGTTTATTTAAAAAGTTACCGTTAGCTATTTAAATCTTAAAAAAATAATTAATTCTATGACTGTCTCCATACAAGAAGCAATGAAGCAAGGAAAAGGAAACATTTCTTTGCATGGCTGGTGTTATCGAGAGCGCGGTTCAAACAAATTACGATTTATTACTTTGAGAGACTCTACACAGATTATTCAATGTGTGGTTGAAAAAGACAAAGTCTCTGAAGCTGTATGGAAAGTAGCAGAAAGTATCCATATTGAAAGCTCTTTAGAACTTTCTGGTGAGATTAAAAAAGATGAGCGAGCACCAACAGGCTATGAAGTTGCAGTTACAGATTTGAAAGTCATTGGGAAATGCGATAACTTTCCTATCCAAAAAGATCAGAGTGTGGAATTTTTAGCAGATAATAGACATCTTTGGTTGCGTTCTCGACGAATGACTGCAATTATGAAAATTAGAAGTACGGTCTTTGGTGCGATCCACCAGTATTTTCGTTCTCATGGTTTTTATGAATATCAAAGTCCTATTTTTCAACCAACGCAAGCAGAAGGTGGATCTGAAGTATTCAAAGTGCCTTATTTTGGAGGCCATGTGTTCCTTGCACAGACTTGGCAATTGCAAGCAGAGCCTGCAATCTTTGCTCTAGAAAAAATCTATACTCTTGCACCTTCATTTCGTGCAGAAAAATCAAAAACTTCACGTCATCTTACGGAATATTGGCATGCAGAAATGGAAATGGCTTGGTCAAAGTTTGAGGATATTCAAGATCATGCAGAAGGTGTCATTAAAGCTTGTGTGAAAGCAGTTTTAGAACAAAATAAGGAAGAGTTAAAAATTCTTGAAAGAG
The DNA here is from genome assembly GCA_964372745.1 of Candidatus Woesearchaeota archaeon. Taxonomy (GTDB): domain Archaea; phylum Nanobdellota; class Nanobdellia; order SCGC-AAA011-G17; family GW2011-AR17; genus JAGVZZ01. The sequence goes on along the minus strand of CAYJSK010000047.1, from coordinate 1,275 downwards.
ATCCAAAAAAATTAGAACCGTCTCTGCATAAGCCTTTTCCACGTACTACTTATACAGACACTTTAAAAGAACTAGAGAAAAAAGCAAAAATCAAGATTGCATGGGGAAAAGATTTACGAACTGTGGAAGAAGACAAACTTTCTGAGTGGTATGATACTCCTGTTATCATTACGCGATATCCTAAAATTGTCAAAGCATTCTATATGAAAGAAGATCCTGAAAATCCTAAAGTTGTTCTTGGTTTTGACATCATTGCTCCTGAACATTATGGAGAAATTGTGGGAGCTTCTCAAAGAGAAGAAGATATTTCTAAGATTGAAGATAACTTACGAAAACAAGGAGAAAATCCTCGAGACTATGATTTTTATTTAGATACGAGAAGGTATGGTTCCGTTCCTCATGGTGGTTTTGGTATGGGTATAGAACGAGTGATTGCGTGGATTTGTGGTCTGGATACTATTAAAGATGCAATTCCTTTCCCTCGAACGCCTGACCGATATAAGCCATAGATTTATATAGAACTTCTTTTTCAAAAATGGTATGGCAGCATCATTAAAATTTTTTGCACAAATTAGAATGCTTCAAGAAGGGGAACAAAAAGGGAGATTGTATCTTCACGATAGTGGTATTCTTAGTTATGGTGCAGACCCTGTAGGACGTGCAAAAACAGAGTTTAACCTTGCAACAACAATACTGCACTCACAGGGAAAACATTATCCTTGGGTTATTGGTATTCTTTGGGGTAAGGGAGAGGAGCCTATTGTTGATCTTTTTGTGTACAGTGGTTTGAATGGAATCATGGACTGGCCAGGAAACCCAGATGTGGATTATGGGCATTTTCAATCTGGAAAATTTACAAAAGATGCAAAAGGACTCACTTGTGGAGATGGACTTGTTGCTTTAGGTAAAGAAGAAAACTATCGAAGAACCTGCCGATCACTAGAACATTACCTTGCTGAAGCTCCTCCTTTTCCTGTTGGAGATATTAAAATTCGTCTCTAGTTATTTTTTCTGCAGTCATTCCTTGTCTAGCATCAAACTTATTTTTGCAACAAACTTCCTTGCATTCTCAAATATTTCTTCTAATCTTCGATCAGTATAGCTTTTCACTGCAGAATATCGAGCAATATGGCTTTCTTTCTTTGCATCTTCAAAATAATAGACGTACTCTTCTTCAAAGATTTTATGTGCTTGTTTGAGAATTTCGAGATCTTCTCTTTCCAAACTATCTGGTACTAGTAAATGGCCTAATGCAATCTGAGCAGCATCGTGATC
>CAYJSK010000046.1:0-7885 GCA_964372745.1 Candidatus Woesearchaeota archaeon | reverse complement strand
TCCGGAGAAGATGTTGTCTCGGTGAGATTTCATTCCTATATGCTTTTCCAATTTGGAAAACTGCAAAAGGAAGCTTTCGAAAGTATTCGTTTAAGCGTTTGAATGGGAGGTAGGTTACTGTTGCTGTTTCTGGGCGGAGAGAAAAAGGTTTTCCTGCAACTTGTGTTTTCATCATTAAGCTGTATGCTTTCACTTCTTCTTTGAATGCTCCTTTACATGATGGACAAGAGATCTTTTCTTTTTTGATGCTTTCTAAAAATTGTTTGTCAGACCAGCCTGCAGTTTCTTTATTCGTTCTTTCTTCAATGAGTTTATCTACACGAAAAACAGATGTGCACTTGGAACATTCTACTATTTTATCGGTGAAGGTATTGAGATGTCCAGATGCTTCCCAAACAATATCAGGAACTACAGTAGGACATTCTAGTTCTCGAAAGCCATTGCTGAAGAAGATGTTTCTTACTGAGTTCTCTACTTTATTTTTGAGTAATTTTCCTAGAGGGCCATAGGCATAGAATCCAGAGACTCCATTGTATATTTCTGGAAATGGACCGTAGATAAAGCCTTTACTTTGCATGAATGCATGAAGGTCTTTGAGAAATTGTTCATTGTGCATATGTTATAGAATTTATCGAGACTTTTAAGCTTTTCTCCTAAAAAGGATTCCAATATAAAAGTCTATGTTCGGTGTCTTGTTTCCAACATTCAAATCGTGCAAGTGCTTGGGCTTTTGTTTCTCTTTTTTCATGAAGAAGCCTTGCAAGCTCTGGGAGGAGGAATTGTTCATCATATCCCTTATCATCAATGTCACTATCATTTTTTTCTCTTAAACTATTTCTTCCTTTCGAAGTGAGTGTAACTCCAGAACCATAATAGGGGTCTTTCTCTGTGTGCTTATTATTACAAGATAGATATACCCCTGCTTTTCTTGAAAAATCTATTTTCCCCATGCAACGAAAGTCTGGACAGGAAAGATTGTAGCCAGATGATGTTTTGAGACCATAAGCCTTTAAGTGTATTGCTCCTTGTACTTGTGCTTGTACATCATTCCACGTACGCTTCCAGTGGAATTCATCATGTATTACTCCATGTCCTGTTATTTCTACAATTCCTTTTTCTTCAAAGATTCCTAGGCGAAGTATTCTTGCACCATCTTCTCCTGCACTTTCTTCAATGGCTTTTATTGCCTTATCTCTCATGCTTCCAATATCGTGACCATTCTGGATACGTCTTGAAGATGCCTCTAGGTATTTTGCTTCTGGATGCCAGAGATGATAGAGTAAAGTAAAGTCCATAAATAAAATCCTTTGCTTTCTTTATATAAAGGTTTGGTTGAGAAATTTTTTAATTATTTTTCAAAGGACACTTGATAGGCTGGTTGTTCTCCTGAGCTTTTTTCTACATCACGAATATTGACCATAGGCATGCCAAAGTCATCTTCGAGAATTCTCACACAAGCAGTATTTACCCAACATTGGATATCTTGGAAGTCTTCTAAACCTTTGACATTGTTACACATGAAGATGTATGCTTTTTTTCCGCAGTTTTTTTTAAAACGCAATGCACGATTTAAGAGATTCTGGCCTGATTTTGTGGATACTATGATGCCTATTTTATCTGCAGCATAATATTTGAGGAGCATGCCTTTCTTTCGTTTCTCAAAGCGCTGTACTTCTTGCTCTGTAATTCGTGTGAACTCTTGTGTCATTGGATCCAGAATGTACACAGGCTTTTTACTGGTGAATGCCAGGTTTAATGGGTGGAATTTTCCTGTCCCTATGTAGAGGTATGCTTGTACATCTTCTCCTCGTGTTGCTACTGTATTACAACCAAGAATTTGTCCTAAAACAATGTATCCTTCTTTTTTTAATTCATTGACTTCATCAAGAAATTGGATGGTAGAGACTATAGCGAATTTTTCCTTTATTTGAACTTTGTGCATGAGTTCTTGGATGCCCGCATGCTTGACTTTTGCAGGGATATAGATGACTTTCATTTTTAAAGATATAACTCTTCCTTCTCTTGTTGATATTTCATTTGAGTATAGGATCTTATCCAATCCTCATCTAGAATTGAAAAATCATTTTCTTTAGGACTCTTCCATGTAAGAATTCCGATAGCGCCTTCAGTTAATCTTGACTTAGTCCTAAAATTAACTTCATTTAAAATATAAGATTTTGTATTTCCTTGAGGAATTCTTTCTCCGGGGATATGGTGATGGCCACAAAAATGATATCTTGGTTCTACAAAATCTATAAGAGATTGGATTCTTTCAGATCCTCTTTTATTTGGAAGATTAGTTGGGGCTTGGTGTGTGAGAAAGATATCTATTTCTCTTTCCCCATAAAGCCGATTTATTTCTTTATCATTAAAACCTTCTTCAGTGTGATGAGTGTCGATACCACCGAGTCCTGCAATTTTGAGACTATGATCCCCAGACTGGAAGAGATATGATTCTCCATTAGCTAAATAAAAAATTCTTTGATAATGATCAATAGGTTGGAGCTCTTTTCTCTTTCTTGTAAAACTATTGAGAAAGTAGAAGTCTTCATGGTTCCCTCGAATACAAATAATTGGGGCCTCTATTTTACGTTGTTCTAAGAAATATTTTGCAAGCAGTGAAGTCCCATTATAAAACCCTTCAAAACTTATTTCTTCAGGATCTTTTTTTGAAAATCTTTTTGTTGCATTGTCTAAACGTATACTTGGATATGGCCAAATACCAAAATCTCCTACTTGTAAAATTAGATCTAAAGAATTTTTTGTTTTCTTCTCCCATTTTTCAAGAAGTAGTAATGCTAAACCAAGATGGCCATGAAGATCACCTAGTACTGCGATTTGTAGCTTTTTATCAGGCTCCATATTTATGCAATTTCTCCTTTCTTAATAATATATTCAAATTTCCCTCTAAGTAAATCTGTTAATTCTCTATTTGCATCATATATTTCTACAAGGTTGTGCATTCCTATTCTTTTTCGTACCACTTGCTTACCTTGAAAATGATCATTATTGTCAAAAAATACTCTTTCTGTAATATCTGTTGTACCTTGTCTCAAATATCTGTACTTAACATATAATTTTAAATCTTCTTTAATGTAATGCCTATATCCCACAATGTTTTCCTCATCATCTATTTCTACAAGATAGTATTCGCCTGTTCTAGCTTCTTCTTCTGAAATACAAGAATCCTTGTTCCAAAATTGTCTTCTATATTCAACCATAGTTTTTGACTACGCTCGAGTATTTATAAGCCTTTCCTTACTTTTAAGTAGTGTTTATTATAAGTATTTTTTTATGAGCCTCGTCTTCCATTTTTGAGGATATATAAGAAGATGGGGGTATAAAGATTATATGGATCAATCTATTTGTTTTTCCTGCAAATGCAATATCTCCTAAAAAGGGGAAAATTTCTGCAAATGGCCCTGTACATGTTTGATTAGGTATTGTGTCCGTACCCAAAGGAATAGTTCGAACATAGCCATTAATAGTAATAATTACTTTCGGGTTATATTTAAAAATGCTTTCAAAAAAACTATCGCTAATAACTATTAAAATATCTATATCACTTGTTCTGTTATTATCTGAGGGTTTTCCAAAATGTTCTTTTCTAGGATTATTGCAATAACCATTTACAAGGCTTCCAAAAAGATAAAATGTTATTTCTTCATTAGCTGGAAAATTCCCTCTATAGGGAGAAGAAAAAAAGGTTTTTATTTTTTCCTTTAAATATCGTATATCTCTTTCTCTGTAGGTTGGTCCTGGTGAAGATCTTTGTTCTTCTTCTGGAATTTTATACAGGATCTTTTCTATTTGTCTATATACACTATTGCCCACAATTCTTTTTAGGGCTTTGAGAAACTCTTCCTTTTCTTCCTTTTCGATAAAATCTTTGTTTACTATCCTTTGAAATTCCTTTCTTAAGTGTATTGGAATATCTTCTATTGTTATTTCCACTATAGCTATTCTTTATAGTCTCTTTAAATACCTTTTTACTGTAAGCGCTAAAATCATTTAAAGGAAGAGTCTTCTCTTTTTTTCATGCAAAGTATTTTTGTTATTGGGACAGTGCATACGATGATGCCAGAACACCAGCAGGAGTTAGAAAATCTTCTTCGTGTCATTAACCCGGATCAGATCCTTGTAGAGATTAGTCAAGAAGATGTGCAAAAGGAGAATTTTAAGGAGTATCCCCAAGAAATGGTCTATGCCTATTATTGGGCAAAAAATCAGGGAAAACGAGTGAATGGTTTTGATACTTCTGTAGACATCATTGATGAAACTGTTTCTGAAGATATGAAAAGGCAATTAGGACGGGAAGCGGGGCATTTGATTGCCATCGTGAATTGGAAGGATTTGAACAAAACAAATACAGAGATTTATAGAAGACTTTCTCTTTTTACAGAAAGAATGGTTGATAAAGAGAAACATAAACAAAGACAAGAGACTATGTTAGAAAACATTCAAAAACACATGATTTCTCGTGGGAAGATTCTCATTCTTACGGGTTCTTTTCATTTGCCTTTTTTTCAAAAAAATTTGAAGAATGCACTATTTCCATTAAGTCGATAGCTTTTACTGAATAGTTTACAGGTTTCTTATCAACTCTTTAGCATATTCATGTAAAACACCAGATGACCAATTTCGGTTGTAGAGGATATTTTCTAGGTCTTTTTGAAGTTCTTCTTTGCTTATTCTTTTACCTTTATACATGATAAGCAAAAGTGAGAAACTTGGTGAGGATTTTAGGTTTTCTTTTTCTTTGGCTATACGAGCAGCATGAATGTCATCGGTAATAATAGAATATTTTTGTTCTTTTGCTAAAGAAAAAATGGAGAGTTCTGCAGCTTCTATTTTAAGGTGAAGATACTTTTTTACTCTTTTTACTTCAATATGCTGTTTCTTTTTGAGTATTTTTTGTGCAGCTTTTCCTAATTGGTCTTCATACTGTGCAATATCCTCTATTTCTTCTAGTACTTCTTTTGTTGTACAAAGTTTGTTTTCTTTTAGAATTTCATCAAAGTAACTACTTTGTGCCAAGGATAGAAATGCTCCTGTATCAATGGCGTATTTCATCTAGAGCTTCCTCTATCCATTGCTTTCCAAATTGAAGATCCTTGACTTCTTCTTCATTGAGGGCTTTCTTTAATTGGGTTTCAGAAAGTTCACCTTTCAGCCAGAGCTCTGCTGCAATTTTTTTGATACGTTCTTTTTCAATTTTTTCTTGGAGATATTTCAATACAGCTTCTTTAATGAGTTCGGTTCTGTTTTTAAATCTCTTTTTTGCTTCTTCATCAATTTGATGGAGGAGGACTTCTTCCATGCGCATTGAAAATTGTGTCGTTTTTTCCATACCTATTGTATATACAATGGGATATATAAATCTTTCTTTTGAGGAGCACTTATATAAAGTACTCTTTAGTTTTTTAGTCTATGCATATCTCTGTGATTATTCCAGCATATAATGAAGAGAAATATATAGAAAGGACGCTCAAAGCGATTCATGGTGTAGAAATTATTGTAGTGTGTAATGGATGTACTGATAGAACAGAAGAAATAGCACGGAGGTATACAGATAAAGTCATTGTACTAGAAGAAAAAGGTGTTTCTCGTGCACGAAATGCTGGCACAAAGATTGCTTCACACTCACGATTCGTTTTTATGGATGCAGATATTGTTCCTGAAAAAGATGTGTTTGAAAAAATTGCTGCAAGTAGGTATACTGTTGGAACTTGTCATGTGAAAGCTGGTTCTTCTTCTATTTTAGATAGGATGCTTATGTGGGTGAAGTCACAGTTTCACCGATTTGGGTATTGTACTGGGCTGATTTTTATTAATAAGAATATTTTTTTGAAGGCTGGTGGGTTTGAAGAAAATTTGAGTACAAAGGAAGATGGACGACTCTTACGAAGAGCAAAAAAACTAGGACATTTCGGGATTGTACATAGTTTTGTTTTGAATAATATGCGGCGCTATAGAAAAAATGGATATATTCGAATTTGTCTGTATTGGATACGAGAGTATATTTTCCCAAGCAAAAAAGAATATGAGAGTGTGCGATGAAAAAAGTTGAAGAAGTGTATGGGAAAGAGTATATCTTTATTGATGTACGATCTCCAAAAGAATTCTCTGAAGATCATATTCCTGGAGCAGTGAATATTTCTCTTTTTTCAAATGAAGAACGAGCAATTGTAGGTACTTTGTATAAACAAGTGGGGAAGGATGTTGCCATTGAAAAAGGTTTAGAGATTGTGGGACATAAATTGCCTGAAATGATTCAGGAGTATCAGCAGTTTAAAGATAGAAAACTGATGGTGTATTGTTGGAGAGGGGGTATGCGTTCTGGTTCTGTTGTTGCTTTGTTACAGAGTTTGAATTTTAATGTAGAACAGTTAGAAAATGGATATAAGGATTATCGACGATTTGTACGTGAAGAGTTAGAGAAAGTGCCTATTGCTCCTCTAGTGGTATTATATGCACTCACTGGTTCTGGAAAAACAGAAATGTTGCAGCAGTTGGAGAATAGTATTGATCTTGAAGGACTTGCGCAACATCGAGGAAGTATTTTTGGAGATGTAGGTTTACATCCAAGAAGTCAAAAAATGTTTGATAGTTTGCTTTTGAAACGATTGTATGAAGTACAAAAGGATAGTTTTCTATTTATTGAAGGAGAAAGTCGAAAGATTGGAAATACTATGATTCCTTTACGAGTATGGAATTTGATGCAGAAAGGAAGAAAAGTGAAAGTCATTTGTCCTACAGAACAACGAGTAGAACGATTGTATACAGAGTATTGTCAGAGTTTAGATGTGCCTTTATTGGTTCAAAAAATACATTATATTGAACAACATCTTGGAAAGAAAAAAGCTGAAGAACTTATTGAGATGCTTGAAGCAGGAAAAGTCAAGGAAGTCATTGAAGTTATTCTTTTAGAATATTATGACAAACTCTACAAACATACTGTGGATAGTAAGGTGTATAGCTTTGAAGTGCATAGTTTAGAAGAACTGAAAAAAATTCCTTTAGAGTTTGTCTCTAATGTTTTCTAATGCTTGGGGAAAGGGACCAAGGTATGTGTAGCGTATCCTTCCATCCTCTAAAGGTCTTTCAAATTCTGTTCTCTTTCTTGCCCATATAGGGTTTACACCGAATTCAGGATCTATATAGACTCCATGATAAATGACTGTTTCTTCTAATGTGTCTGCATCTCTTCCCACAAATAGAACTCTATAATATCTTCCTTTGTAATGCTGATAGACTCCATATTCCATGATTTTTAGTGAAAATCTTTTCTTTAAATGAATTATGGTGTTTTACTTTTGAAAAAGATGTGTGCATGAGATATTTTTTCGTAAAAAACTCGTTCTGGTTGTTTCTTTTTTGAGGTAAAAATAAGGAGTGTTAATCCTTCCCAGAAGAGAAACCATGAGGATGGCTCTAAAATAATAATCACCAAGCTTGCAATAAAGTTGTTTTCGTACCTGAATAGAAAAAATGTTGCAAGAAACATAAGTATAATTCCCGTTGCTGTAAAAAAAATTCCTGTCTTTACTACTTTCTTTTGTTCTTGTTGAAGAAGAAGAGAGTGACGTTTAAAATGTGCGAGAAGTCTTTTTTTGATGGTTGTTTCATCATTTGTGTTTCTTTTTTCTTTTGCTAAGAAGAAGAGTATATCCATCTTTTCACCTTTATCTAGAGATGCTTTTTTTGTTTCGAGTAAAAAATCATCTGAGAGTGCTCTTTCGTTAAATGGTCGTGAGTCAAAGTCGGAAAAAATATCTTCATAACTCTCTAATTGCATACGAATTTCGTAACATTCTTTTTCTGACATTTACACACCTCTTATCTTTTTTATGATTAAAGAGAATTTAAAGGTATTGTTTTCTTG
>CAYJSK010000045.1:0-8010 GCA_964372745.1 Candidatus Woesearchaeota archaeon | reverse complement strand
AGCAAAAGTGTATGAACGCTTTGCCATTCAAAAACTAGAAAAACAAGTGTACAAAGGAAAAGACCTTACTGGTAAATATGGCTATGATTATCTGAATATATTTTCTTATGTCTTTGTAGCAAAAGAGAAGAACAAAATCATTGGTGCAATTCTTGCAATGAAAACTACAAAAGAAGAGATTTATGTTGAAGACGTGATTATTCATCCAAAATGGCAAGATCAAGGTGTTGGGAAAAGGCTCTATGAAACACTCTTTGCTCACTGTGCAGAGTACCCTGTATTTGCATTAGTTGATGTGAACAATGAAGCTTCTATTAAACTGCATAAAGAACTGGGGTTTATTGGTGTGAAAGCAGGGAGAGATTCTTTAGGGTTAGATAAGACACATTTTCTTATGAAAAGAGAGAGAAAAAGTTAGGGCAAGCTTTATATTTCAGCAATGAAGTCAAAAAAGTGATGAAACTGCTCCTGATTTATCCCCCCTTTTGTACTCCTACCATACTCCCCTATTCTCTTGCATCACTCAAACATTTCTTGAAAACAAATTTTGATTTAGAAATAGATGTTCTTGATCTCAATGCAGAGTTCCATAGAGGAAAATTTGCACCATACTACAAGGAGATTCAAGACAGCACAACAAAAGAGGATTATGCAAAAATCTTTGAGCATTTTGATAAAGAATCTCGAAAAGTGTATGCGGAGAATAATAAAAAAGTTGTGCATGGAGAGGATCCTGAATTATTTGAAGATATGTATGCTCTCATTCAAAAAAAAAAATATGATATCATTGCTTTTAGTCTTGTCTATAATAGCCAATGTTTCTATGCGACTGCTCTTCTGAAGAAATTACAAACGGAAGGAATCTTTTGTATTCTTGGTGGGCCTGCCGCAAAAGGAAAAGTCCTTGAGTATGGGGTATTTCTTAAGGATGAACATTCAATTATAGAGTTTTTTACAGAAAAAGGAGTACAGACAAAACAAGGAGATTTTTATGCAGCGAATAATCCTTTAGATTTTTCTGACTTTAAAGAAGAAAACTATCTTTCCAAAAAAAGAATTCTCCCTCTTAAAACTTCCAGTACTTGCTTCTACAAACAATGTACGTTTTGCACACACTTCGCAAAGGTCCCCTATAAAGAATATGGAATTTCTTGGTTAGAGAATACTTTAAAGAAAAATAAAGCAGAATATGTTTTTCTCATTGATGATATGCTGAATAAAGAAAGACTGCTTGCATTTGCAGAAATGTGTAAAACTCTTCCTCTAACATGGGCCTGTCAACTTCGCCCTACAGCTGACCTTTTAGGAGTGAGTAAAACATTGTATGAAGGGGGCCTACGTTCAGTATCTTGGGGGGTTGAGTCTGGTTCACAAAGAATTTTGGATTTGATGAAGAAAGGTACAGATATAGAAAAGGTTCCTCAAGTGTTAAAAGAAAGTCATGATGCTGGGATACAGAATATTTTGTATATTATGTTTGCTTTCCCTACAGAAAAGGAGGAAGAGTTTATGGAGTCCATTACTTTCTTAGAAAGAAATACGAAGAATATTGATCTTGTCTGTACAAGTATTTTCGGATTGCAACGTGGAGCAAAAGCTTATGAATCACCTGAGGAGTATGGGATTGTTGAAATCAGAGAGAGTACACGAACTGTTTTAGAAGGTGCTGTGAGTTACCAGATACAACAAGGTTTGAGTAATGAAGAAGCACGAGTATTACAAAAGAAAGTGCAAAAAAGAATCAATAAAATAAATAAAATCCCTAAGGTGTTTAAATGTTCTCGAGAGCAAACACTTTTATACCTGTGATTTTTTCCTTTTTCTTATGAAACAGCTTTTAATGGTATATCCTATAGAACCTTATGTAGATTATGATCCTACCTTACCTGAAGGAGGGCATGGCTTTGGATATAATCTCCATAAAAGAGTGTGGACAAAGGCAGTAACTATGGGGATAACTGAAGAGCAATTTGATGCACGATTTCGATTGGTAAATAAACTCCTTGAGATCTATAGAAAGGATGGATTTAGGATAAATTGGGCATTGTTTGGGAGAGAAGATGCAAAAGAAATTCCTGACACCACACTTATCAGTCCTCTCTTTGAGATATATTCTGAAGATCCCATTATTTCGGTAGGTGTATCATATTACGATCTGATGAGAGCTCCAAATATCTATCCAGAAGAAAGAAAAGTCCTGAGAGAACTAGGTGATATTTCTGAACTTGTTGTGGGTGGGTTTCATAAGGATGATTGTGTTTCTCGTTTTGTAGATGCAGCACGAGAAAAAGGTATAGCAGCAGGTGTTGATGACCTTCTCACAGAAGATTTCTTTCATTATATGTTACATACTTTTGATCATGATATGACTGCATATATGCTTCAAGCAGGAACGATGATTGATGAGGATGCTGATCCAGATTTGGATAAGAAAATCCTTTTTGATGGGAGATTGGATGCATACTTCTAAAAAAATTATAAAGGAGACTTATTTAATTCTTCTCTCAATGTTTTGTATTCCCAATAAGAGCCAAAAAAAGGCCCCTGTTCAGATTTATCTAAGCAAACATAGAGTCCTTCAATACTTGTACACAAAGGATCATTGAGGAGCTCGGATTCTAATTGCAATGGGTCTGCTTGAATTTTGGATAACCCGATAAGTGTTGATGCAGCAATGGCTCCTGCAAGAAGAGTATACGTAAATGTACGGAGTGGATGTTCTCTTCTTTGAAAAGGGGTTTTTTTAATTTCTGAAATGCTAACTCTTTCCTCAATATTTTGTCTTTTTAATTCTGCGATGCGTCCAGCTTCTGCACGATACAGATCGTCAATATGCACAACGTTTTCAGGAAGTTCTTCTTCTAACAAAGAAGGATTCGCTCTATACTCAGAGAAAGAAATACCTTTTCGCACAAGTATAGCGGCGGTATCAATGGAAAGATCCCAATTTCTAAGGATGGGAAGATAATCTCCAAGACCAGAATATCCTTCTCTTCGTGCAAAACGATCGAGAGTTTGAAGATCATAGATATCAAAAATTTTTGTCATAAAAATGGGGAGTATGACTCTCTTAAAAGGCTTATGGTTGAAATATAGGGAAGATTATTTCCAAGCCTTTCGAAATCCTTTCTCTTCCATATAAATAATTTCTCTATTCCTCCTAAACTCCTCTTTTTCAAATGTTCTAGGATATGCATTGTCCACTGCAGCAAAAGGAGAAGAATTAAAACCGATAGTTCTATTGGTAATAATTCCTCCAAAACCTACATCGCGAAAAAGTTCAAAGGTTGCGTACTGAGGAATATCTTTCTCTGAAATATCTAAATATTTCCTAAAGAGCCATCGAACTGCATCACCTGCTGTTTCTCTAGGATTTTCTCTCCACTGTTTTTTTCCAATAATAGTCCATGGAAGCATCTGTTTTGGATAAAGATTTTTAAAAAGAGTATAGGGGCTATTTCCATGCTTTGCAAGTAATCCTCTAAACCCATAATCACAGAGAGCATTTTTACCTACAACAAGTCGAATACCTGTATCATATGCTTCTTCTGGACTGAGTTCTTCAAGTAGGGGAATCTTATGATGCAAAAGAAAACTGGTAAGAGCTTTTCTTTGATGAAGCTCGGTATCAAAATAATTCCTAGGAGTGTAGCCCATTTTCCAGGCAGGTAAATCAGGAAATTTTGTTTGCAACACAAGATAGGGAGAACCATGAAAGAGCCTATTAATGATATAGCTCAGTCCACTTTCTTCGAAATCTTTTGCAGTGACCTTATAACAATCTTCAGGGCAGCTAAGATCATATTTCTGACAAAACCAAGCAATTGCGCCTTGTACGTGAACGAGTCCTTTCTTCCCCTTCCAGAATCGTTGTGGTTTCTTAGCAAATTCCCAAGGGAGAAAATCATTTCCATATGCATCCATAACTGCATGAAAAGGACTATTTCTATAATAGACCCAAAGTATTCTTTCCAATCCCGCATCCCTAAACAGCTGAAAAGTAACTCTTCTTGGAATATCCTTTTTTGGAATTTCTGCAATATCTTCAATAAGAGTACGAACAATGTTTTTTACAATAATTCGTGGCTGTCTTTCTTTTGCTTGCATACCCACAACATAGCGAGAACCATATCTTTGATTTAATCCTTGAAGAAGGGTATCAAGGAGTTCTGTTTGCAATACAAAACCAGGATCATCTTGACCTATAATATTCTCCAGTGTTCTATCATCATCCTGAGAGAAAGGAGCATCAAAAGAAGTAAGTCCAGCTTCAGGTTTTCTTTTTTGAGCACGAAGAGAGCTGTTTCTCTCTTTCATATAATTTTGTATAGCAATATATACATAGGAATTGGATGCATCAGGATGTTCACTGAGTACTTTCCAAACAGCAATTCTTCCAAGCTGTTCTAAGTCTTCAATACCATCATCAGCATTTTGAAAACGCCGAGCGTAAGATCGAATAATTCCTTCATATTGAGAAATATCCATAATCAAATAATTTTAGAAGGGAATATAAGAGTTATGATAATAGTGGGCCAGGAAGGACTCGATCTTTGCAATTCTTAAATTTAAGCAGTAAGTAAGATTTTTTCCTTTTTCTTATGAAGTTCTTGGAGAAGTAAAGTATCATACAGTTTCATGAGTTGCTTTGCAGTCTCATTTTCTCTATTTATTTTGTAGAGAGTTGCTCTTCCAATCTTTCTCGTTTTTACAACAATGCCTAGAGTAAGAAGCTCAGGGATAAGAGAGTTTATTGTCCCCCAACTAATTCCTGCATGCAACATATCTGTAAGAGTATAGTCGAAGTCTCTTCCTTCTATCAAATATTGTAATACACGCATACGTGGGCTATCACCCACATGTTTCAAAAAGAGAGATGTTTTTTCCATGTGTTTGATAGACACTTCAAAGTTTATAAAACCTCTGTTGTTATATATCAATGTATAGCTTAAGAAGGCAATATTTATTAATCAAAAACCTTACTTAATCTCCATGGAAGAAAGAGATATTCTCAAGAAGCTTATTCTCCAAAAACTTGTTCGTGCAAATATCTGGGGAGGAAAACATACACCATTTGATTTTGTAAAGAATGGGATTCCTGGATATTATAGAAATACACATCAAGGACAGAAAACAATAGAAAGAACCTTGAAAGCATTGGTAAATGATGGATGGATTACTCTTCTTCAAAAGAAAACGGGAAAAGGATCTAATGAACATGTCTCTTTGAATTCAAGAAAAGTTGCTGAGATTACAGAGTTTTTAGAAAAGTATAAGGAGGACTAAATGAAAGCATATATCTTTGATTTATTTGGTACACTAATCACAGATGATAGATATAAACCATGGGATAATCTTGTTGAAGAATTACTTGGAGATATTAACCCAAAAATCAGAAAAGAAGTTATGAATAAAAAAGATTACAAGAGTGATTCTTTATGTCTTCTCACCTTAAAAAAAGAGAGCAAAGTTCACTGGGACAAGAAAAGAAGAGAAATGGTTCTTGCGACATTTAAACAATGGAGAGATGCACAAGCATATTATCCTTCTACAAAAAAAGTCCTTATAGAGCTAAGAAAAAGAGGATACAAATTAGCTATTGTTTCAAATAATAATAACTTTTGTGAGGATGTTATTTATCGATTAAAACTTGAAAAGCTCGTAGATGTTATTATTTTGTCACATAAAGTTGGTTTAAGGAAACCAGATCCAAAAATCTACAAAAAATGTATCCAAGAACTAAATGTTAAAATGAATGAAGGAGTCTTTGTTGGGGATGATCTTGAAAAAGATGTACTTATTCCAAAATCATTAGGTATGAAATCCATTCTTTTTGATCCCAAAAAACAACATAAGGAATTTACTGAGAGAATAGTTGATCTTAAGGAGTTATTATAGTGGGCCAGGAAGGAGTCGACCTGGCTACGCTTTAGATGTGATAGATATTGTCATGATGATCAAGGTCGTATAAAATAATCTTATCTTCAGATTCTATATAACGAAAGGTTAAGACAAAGGGTCCTAAAACATGGACTCGTTTGAGATGCTGCAATGGGTTTCTTAGATTTTTATAATGATGTACATCTGGGCAGGTAAGTATTTCTTCTACTTTTCTTTGAAATGCCTGATAAAGAGCTCTATCTTTTTTAGAAATTTTCTCAAGATTTTTCTGTAGTTTTTCTTCTACTGCAAAACTACGCATCTACATCCTTCCAGAGTTGAGAAAGAGATTTATACTCTTTGAATTTACCTTCTTTTTCTAGCTTTTGAATTTTCTTAATAAACTCTGGTCGGAGTTCTGGTTCCATATGATTTTCTTCATATTCTTTAATAATAAATTGTACTGCTTCTACTTTATTTTTGAGACCTTGTTTTGCTTTGACAATTTGTAGAACCTGGTCTTGATGTTCATTAAGGGCAATAAGAGTTTGTTTCATGTTATATTTTATAATAGATTGTTATATTTAAGCTTTTCTAGAATATTCAAGAAAGACCCTTCAAAAGACTTATAAGTTAAAGAGTTCTATTGTTTAACAGTTAAACTAGGAGGAAATATGGAAACAGAATTTGTGAAAATGAGTCCAAAGGGACAGCTTGTGGTACCTCAAGAAATTAGAGAAGAAGAATCATTTAAAGCAGGAGATAGATTCATTGCTTTTTCAGTAAGGGAAGGAGTTCTATTTAAAAGAGTAGAAATGCCTCATGTAAAAGCAGAGTTTGAAAAAATTTCTAAAGAAATAGCAGCACAATTTAAGAGACAAAAAGTAAGTTCAAGAGATGTACAAGAAGCAGTGAAATGGGCAAGACGAAAATAGTCCTAGACACAAATATTCTCATCTCTGCTCTTGGATGGGAAGGGAAGCCCAAGAAAATTTTTAGAAGGGTACTTGATGGAGAATTTGAGCTTATTATGTCAGAAAAACAACTTGAAGAACTCAAAGAAGTCATGAATTATCCAAGGTTAGGATTTACCGAAATACAGAAAAGAGCCTTTTTAGAAATTCTTCTGCAAGTTGCAACCCTTGTTACAACGGAAGGAAAACTGAAAGTTATACAAGAAGATCCAGATGATGATATGATCCTTGAATCTGCAATAGAGAATAATGTTCATTATATTATTAGTGGGGATAAGCATCTTCTTAGATTGAAAGAGTTTAAGAATATTAAAATTGTTACTGTGTCAAAATATTTAGAAGAAATGGATATTTAGTAGTGGGCCAGGAAGAAGTCGAAAAAACTATAAGGAAAAGAAGCTTATAAAATAATATGAAATATAGAATTTTAATCAAACAAGATGAAGGGGTATCTTCGTTGCGGAATATCCTTCTCTTCCAGGTTGCATCTCACAAGGAAAGACAAGAAAAGAAGCTCTAGTAAATGTAAAAGATGCTATGGAAGGATATATTGAAAGTTTAAAAAAACATAAAGAATATAAGCTACAAAGTTTAATTGGATGGAGAATAGATTAAAATGGAAACTATAACAATTACAAAAGAAGAATATGAAGAGATGAAGGAAGAAATTAAGAATTTAAGAGAATCAAAATTATACCAAAGATTGTTAGAATTTGAACAAAATATAAGCAAAAATAAGTATAGCAGAAAGGATTTAGGTTTTTGAGCTTTCTTTTCTAATCCTATTAATAGTTTCTGTTTGTTTTCCTGTGGAATTTTTCATTTCATATTCAAAAATATAAATTTCATTTGTTGTTTTAATATGCCTATAGTATAAACGCAATGGTGGCCTCATAACTTTCATCTCATAAAGAAAAAATTGAGAATCAATAAGCTTTCCAGCATTTGGCCCATCCTTTTCTATTCGATCTAGAATGTTTTGAAGAATAGTTTTAATATGTTGATTTTTTGCTGCTTGTTTTAGTTGTTTAAGAATAACATCATCAAAGACAAGGATATATGCCATGACTAAATGAATAATAAGGAGTCTTATAAATCTTTTTGAGATAGAGTGGGCCAGGAAGGACTCGAACCTTCGACATACTCCTTTCTTCCT
>CAYJSK010000044.1:3936-8361 GCA_964372745.1 Candidatus Woesearchaeota archaeon | reverse complement strand
ATAGCATTTGCCATTGTTTTAAGTGGAGGCATTACTACTCTCGGTCTCAATGCAAACTTTCTCATGAGTATCCTTCTTGCAGCACTAACTGTAGGTGTTGGCTTCCTCTTACATGAACTAGGTCACAAAGTAGTTGCTCAGCGCTATGGCTGCTTTGCAGAATTCCGTTCAGATAACATGATGCTTGGCTTTGCCATTATTACTTCTTTCTTTGGTTTTCTCTTTGCAGCCCCAGGTGCAGTGATGATTGCTGGTCGCGTGAGTAGAGAGAGAAATGGAAAAATATCCCTCGCTGGTCCCTTGGTTAATATTTGCTTAGCATTACTTTTTATGAGCTTTGGTCTGATAATAAATGAAGGCTTCTTGGGATCATTATTTGCCTTTGGCTTTTTCATAAACACTTGGTTAGCAATATTCAACATGCTTCCATTCTGGATTCTTGATGGAAAGAAAGTTTGGGATTGGAATAAAACTCTGTACATAATCACCATTGCTTTTGCCATTGGCCTTCTCGTATTAGGGCAGTTTATTCCATTAGCACAAGCCGTGTAAACAAAAACATTTTTAAACTTCTATCCCCCAATCTGAACTATGACCTTTATCAGTGCAATACGGAGATTTTCTCGTTTAAAAGAAATAGTCAATATTTTGATGAAAGAAGGCTTTGAAGAAATAGTAGAACAGCTCCATTTCCACACATCTCTTCTTCTCAATAAAGCAACTCTTGAGAAACAAAAAAAGCCCAGTAGTGATATTCCTGTAAGACTACGAAGAGTCATGGAAAACTCTGGTGGTGCTTTAGTCAAAGTTGGCCAAATGCTTTCTTTGCGTGCAGACCTCATTCCTCAAGAATACTGTGATGAATTTGCAAAATTACAAGATGCAGTAAAACCTTTTCCATATGCACAGGTAAAAAGCATTTTAGAAGCAGAGTATAAGAAACCATTAAAAGATGTTTTCAAAGAATTTGAAGAGAAACCTATCGCTGCCGCTTCAGTAGGGCAAGTACACAAAGCAAGATTAAAATCTGGAGAGCTTGTTGCAATAAAAATTCAAAGACCAGATATTAAAAAAACCTTTGAAGCAGACATTGACATTCTTCAGTACATCGCAGAAGAAGCAGAAAAATACCTCCCTCAGTTGAGACCATTCAAACCCAAAAAGATTGTTGAAGAATTTCAAAAGTACACAGAAAAAGAACTGGATTATTTAGCAGAAGCAAAGAATATTGAAATCTTTTATGAAAAATATAAGTATAGCCACCAAATAAAAATCCCTAAAGTCTATTGGGAGTATACAACACATAAAGTAATCGCCATGGAGTTTATTGACGGGAAAAAAATATCCGAAATAGATTCCTTAACCAGAGAAGAAAAAAAGAAAATTGCTCTTACGGTGTACAAAAGTTTCATTGAACAAGTTTTTGACATGCATATTTTCCACGCAGATCCTCATCCAGGGAATATCTTTCTCATGAAAAATGGGAAAATAGCCTTCTTAGACTTTGGCATTGTCGGTCGTTTATCTCCAGACTTAAGAGAAAATATAGAATATATGCTTGTGGGCTTGGTAAAAGGAGATTTAGATTTCCTCATGAAGAGTTTCCTTGGTTTAGGTATAGTGGAAGATATTGATGAACAAAAATTCAAAGAAGATTTGTTTGAATCCTGGGCTGAGTATCACGGTGCTTCCTTAAAACAAATCAATATGAAACGCTTTTTTGCTTCAACCTTTGACATGGGGAGAAAATACAACATAGAATTCCCTCATAACTTTGTACTCTTAGTCAAAGCAGTCATCACTACAGAAGGTTTTGCAAAACAATTGTATCCTGAATCAAATTTCATTGAAGTCTGTAAACCTCAAGTAGAACATCTTTTGGAAAAAGAAAAAGATCCAAAGAATCTCTATCATGCATTCAAGAAAGGAGCATTTGAATTTACGACTTCCTTACGAAGATTTCCGCAAGATTTAAGAACTCTTGTGCATGTATTAAAGAAAGGATCAACAGTTAAGGTTGAGATTGATCACAAAGAGCTTAATGATTTCACAGTAGAGCTAGATCGTTCCAGCAATCGTCTCACCTTTGGGATAATCATTGGTGGCCTTTTCATTACCACTGGTCTCTTGATTGTTGCAGATATAAGCCCAAAAATCCTTGGTCTTCCCATCTATGCCTGGGTCACAAGTATATTGATACTCATCCTGTCATTCATTTTGACAGTGTCTATTATGCGAGAAAAAAGAAGAGGTGAACAAGAATGAAAGAAAAAGTACGTGAGTTAGGTCTTGCAGGTCTCGGGCTTGCAGTGACAGTAAAAGAAAAAGCACGCAGCCTGGGAAAAAAATTAATTCGTAAGGGCGAAGCAAATGAAAAGAGGATTCTCAGTCATCCTAAAGAGAAGCTTTCTGGGGCTGCACATCTTGTAGGGAAAGAAGCTTTGGTGATTTCACGAAAAAGTTTGCAAATGCTGGAAAGAGAATTAAAAAAACTAGAAGCTGAAGCAAAGAAAGCAGGTAAAGTAGCAAAGAAGGCAGTGAAAAAAAGAATTTTTAAAGCAAAGAAAAAGCTTTAATTTTTTCTTATTTTTTTAATGCAAGCAAATATAAATAATAAGAAACTCCTCTTTCTCATGGAAGACCCATATTTATGGCTTGAAAAGGGAAATGACACTCGAGTGAAAATCTGGGAAGAAAGGCAAGAACAAAATTTTTTTAGCTATATCTCTCAGTTTTTGGATTTAAAAGAAAAACTGAAAAAATCTTTTCAGAAACTATTAGATTCTGAAACTTTAGGTCCATGTATCCCTAGAAAAGGAAAATACTTCTTTTTAAGAAAACCTCTTGGGAAAAACCACCACATAATTTTTTACCGATTAGGTCTTACAGGAAAGGAAAAGGTTGCTTTAGATCCAAATACTTTTAGTAAAGATGGAACTCTTGCATTAGGGAAATATTTTATTTCACCAAAAGGGAATTTTATTGCATTTTGTAAAACACAAAGTGGAAGTGATAGAATGCCTATTCAGGTTTTGGATCTTCTTAAAAATGAAGTTCTCAAGGACTATATATTGCCCATTCGTTATTCAGATATAGATTGGCTTCAAGATGAATCTGGGTTTTATTATACTAAATGGCCAGAACAAGGAGTAGAGAAAAAAGAAAAAGACTTGTACCATGTATACTTCCATAAACTTGGAACTTCTTCTGAAGAAGATAAGCCTCTCTTTGGAAAAGGTTTAACTCCACTAAAGTTTACAGATATATATCTGTCTCCAGATGATAAATATCTTTTTTTAAGTGTTTTTGAGGGTTCCTTAAAAAATGACCTTTACTACATTGATTTGCAAAAAACACTTGTTGTAAAACCTATAGTTCTAAATAAAGATGCAAAATTCTTTGTACAGATAATTGAAGAAACTATTTTTATGATGACAAATCTTGATGCTCCTCACTTTAAAATAGTTAAGTTTAATCTTAAAAATCCTGAACCTAAAAAATGGAAGAACCTCATCCCGGAAAAAAGAGAAGTTTTAGAATCATTCACCATTGTAGGAGATACCCTTGTAGCAAAATATTTGAAAAGTGCTTCTCATATGCTTAAGTTATATTCACAAAAAGGAGAAGCTCTTGAAAACATCAGGCTCCCTGAGTTTGGTACAATCGATGGTCCCTATTCAGAGTGGAATGCTAAGGAGTTCTTTTTTCTCTTTGACTCTTTTATTGAGTCTCCAGGCATCTATCAGTATGATCTCTCTTTACACAAAATAAAATGTATTTCCAAAGAAAAAAGCTATTTAGATAAAAATAAATATCACGTCTCTCAACATTACTATAAATCAAAGGATAAAACGAAAGTTCCTCTTTTTTTAGTTCATAAAAAAGGTCTTAAAAAAACAGGGGATAGTCCTACTTTACTCTATGCATATGGGGGATTTGGAATAAATATAACTCCTTGTTCTTATTTTTCAACAAGTATAGGGATTATCCCTTTTATTCAAGAAGGGGGTATTTTTGCAGTTGCAAGTATTCGTGGTGGTGGAGAGTTTGGGGAAGAATGGCATAGAGCTGGAATGAGGGAAAAGAAACAAAATTCTTTTGATGATTTCATAGCTGCAGCAGAATATTTAGTGAAAGAGAAGTATACAAATGTAAAAAAACTTGCAATAGAAGGGGAGAGTAATGGAGGACTATTGGTAGCAAGCTGTACAATACAAAGACCTACATTGTTTAAAGCAGTTATTTGTGGTGTCCCAGTTACAGATATGCTTCGTTTTCATAAATTTGATGGAGGAAGCTTATGGATACCAGAATATGGGAATCCTGAGAAAAAAGAAGATGCCAAGTATCTTAAGAAATATTACCCTAAGCAGAATAACAATCAAGGAGAACACTAAAGATCGGAAGAGCACACGACAGAACTCC
>CAYJSK010000044.1:0-3926 GCA_964372745.1 Candidatus Woesearchaeota archaeon | reverse complement strand
AAAATGCTGGCTAAAATGCAAGAATGTAATGGCTCGAAGAATCCTATTCTTATGAGAATGGAAAAAGATGCTGGACACGGTTTTGGAAAACCAGTAAGTAAAATGGTCAATGAACTCGCTGAAAAATGGACTTTTCTCTATAATGAATTAGGTCTTTAAGTGATTAGGCTCATTCTTTAAAACTTCTTCCAGTTTTTGTACAGCCAGAGGAAAATGTTGATAAGAAAAATCTTTGGGGAAATACACTTTTCCATAGCCAGAAGGAATATTCTCAACAATACTTCCTATGGTAAAAAAACTTACTTTACTATCAACACTAAGAGCAAGATCTACTTTTTGAGGCTCATATTTCAAAATTTCTTGAAGGACTCTTTCAGAAGTTCTCCCGCTGACAACATCATTTTCAAGAACAAGAACGCGTGATCCCCTTTTTAGATCTATTTCTCCTTTCCACATAAAAGAAGTATCCCTTTTGCCTTTTCTGTGACAATCAGCGACATATGTTTCAAGACCAAAGAGAGAATAAAGGTATGCAAAAGGAAGTCCTGCTTGCGCAACTCCAATTCCTACATCATAATCCCCAGCAAGTTCATGAGCCATGAGAAGTATCTTTTGAGGAACGCCATAGATTCTATTTCTAAATCCTTTTTTTCTATTCCAAAGAGTAAATTGCTGACAAAAAGTTTCTTTTGTTTTCTGTCCAATATATCTGCTAGCAATCATTTCAATGTGAGTTGATCTAATCTTTTCTTGTTGAACAAGCACGCGAAAAAGACCTTCTCTATCTTCAAGGGTTTCAAAAGCAAGTGCTGCATCAAAACCCCAATCACTCTTAGAAGCAAGTGCTCTTTCAGCACAGGATCTTAATTGCACAGAATCCATGAGTTGTGTAAAAACCTTTCGTGCAACAAAATAATCTTCTCTTTCTAATGCTAAGCTACCAGCTCTTTCTAAGCTTTTTTTTAATTGAGCAGGAGCTATTCTTTCATTTTGAATTTCTCCCCAAAGCTCATCAAGTTCTGCACTCATTTCCATATTCTTTTCAGAAGAAAAGTCATTATTAAAGCTTTCTCTGGTAACTACTCCAGTAAAGTAACTTAAATCGAAGGAAACCTTTATAAACAGCCTCTTTTTTATTCAACTCTGAAAACCAATGACAGGTTGGAGGTTTATATCATGGATGAAAAACAATTAGCTGAGAAGGCCTATGAAGCTGTTGAAATAGCAAAGACTTCTGGGAAACTAAAACGCGGAACAAATGAAGTAACAAAGACTGTGGAAAAAGGTCTTGCAAAATTAGTTGTCGTTGCAAAAGATACCACTCCTGCAGAAATTATTATGCATCTTGGTCCTTTGTGTAAAGAAAAGAAAGTAGCAATGGTCACTGTACCGAGCAAAATAGAATTAGGGACTGCAGCAGGTATGCCGATTGGTGCATCTGCAATTGCAATCGTACAAGAAGGCGAAGCAAAAAATATCATTAAACAAATTTCAGATCACGTAAACGAAAATGGCAGCAGCTAAAAAAGAAGCGAAAGAAGAGAAAAAACCAGTGCAAGCTGAAGGAAGACCAGTAGTAGCGCAAGCTCCTCCAGTAAATCCTACAGACAAGCCAAGAGCATCTCTTTTCACAGAAGCTGTTCCAGCTCGTGTCGAAGAAATTATAGGAAGAACAGGCACACGAGGAGAAATTATCCAAGTGCGCTGTAAAATTCTTGATGGTCGAGATGTGAACAAGATCCTCAGCAGAAATGTAAAAGGTCCTGTTCGTTTGAAAGACATTCTTATGTTACGAGAAACAGAAATTGAAGCAAGAAAGCTCAATAAGGGGAAACGATAAATGGTAAAGTGTAGTTTTTGTTCTCAAGAAATTTCTGTAGGTACAGGAATGATCTTTGTCTATAAGACTGGGAAGATTGCAAACTTCTGTTCTCGAAAATGTGAAATGCATACCTTGAAGCTGAAAAGAAAGCCTCAAAATATGAAATGGGTCACTTCTTTTGGGAAAGATAAGAGCAAGAAGAAGTAGTTTTTTCGATACCTTTTTAAATTTCTTTTCTTTATAATTTACGTATGAACCTTGAATTATATGTTATAACAAAGAATACAGAAATTCTTCGTGCCCTTGCCTCTTCTATTAAACATCTAAACACTTTGCAAGAAAAAAAGTCTTCTGCAACTCCAGAAACTATCTTTTCTATTTTAGGTGAAGAAAAAGCAGAGCTTGATTTCTACATAAGCCAACTAAAGAATATCATTGCTTTATTCAACAAACTTTACACAGTAAGAAGAGTAAATACCTTTGATGCACAATATCAAAACCTAGAAACAAAGCTTTTAGAAATTATGAGAGATGTACAAGAATACAAAACAATCATTGAACTAAGAATACAAATGAAATCTCGTAATCCTGATCGTGAATTACAAGCCTTAGAAAAAATACGCCAAGCTTTAAACAAAGAATCTGTAGAATCATTAATTTTTCAAAAAGTCTTACAGAGAGCATTACAAAAAGAAGATCTTTTATCCTGGAGTGAAGTACAAAGAGCTCTACAACCATTTCAAGAAGGTTCATTCTCCTTTTTTGGCAATAGGGCAGTATTCTCAGTTCTCCCAAGTATGAGACTCTGTGCAGTCATAGCACTCTTTGGTCTTATTGCATGCAATGATCCTGAACAACAAACACCTGTGAGACAACAAACAACAACAGTACAAGAAAGCAGAGCTCTTCCTCAACTTGAAGATCTTTCTCATTTCAACCAAATACAAAACGTCCTTATCCTTTGTGCAAATGATTCAGAAAAAGCAGGAGTCATACAAACTTTAAAAGAGAGAAATGGAAGGAGAAAAAAGAGTGCTCAATTCCATATAGAGAAAAGGGGAGATGTTTCAGTCATTGATGATTGGGCAGTAAAAGATACTCGAGGAAATCTCCGAAGAGTAAAAGTAACTATTGTCAGCTATGGTCAAGAAATTCCTACAACTCGCGGAGGCTATCAACTCATCACCATGCGAGGGCATACAGGCGATATGGAAAAATTATTTAGTGAAGCAAGCAAATATGAAGCAACATATACCACCTACATTTTTGGTGGCTGCGAGGGTGACCAATTCGTACAAGAGTTTATGATCCCAAGACGAGCCATTATTGCAGATCGTGAAGTAGGAGAAGCTGCAAATAATACCTACCTTCTGACGCTCATTATAGATCGTATGGGACAACAAAGCTCTTGGGCAAGTTTGAGTCGTGACATCAGAGGCCTCTCTCAACGAGCAACATCCCAAACATTTTTCCCTGGAGACAGCCTATAACAATCTATTTAAACCCACATCTTTTTTCTGTTTTAAGGAGAAATAAAAAATGATAGAAAGAACCTTTGTGATGATAAAACCTGATGGAGTAAAAAGATCTCTTGTAGGGGAAGTAATAAGACGCTTTGAAAATGCTGGTTTGAAACTCATTGCAATGAAAATGCTCTGGGTGGATAAAGACTTTGCAAAAAAACATTATACTGAGGACATTGCACAAAGAAGAGGGGAGCACGTACGAAATGCTTTAGTGGATTATGTTGCTGAGGGTCCTGTCGTTGCAATGGTTTGGGAAGGTGTTGCTGCAATTGAAGTCCTGCGAAAAATTGTGGGTGGCACAGAACCAAAATCTGCACTTCCAGGAACCATCCGTGGCGATTATACACATGTATCTTATGTCTATGCAGATGAAAAGAAGATTGCAGTAAAGAACATTATTCATGCTTCTGGTGATAAGAAAGATGCAGAGTATGAAACAAGACTCTGGTTCTCAGAAGAGGAAATGTTCAAATACAAAACAGTGCATGACGAACATCTGTATTAGTTTTTTTCTTTCATTACTTTTATTAATGTTTTGGGATCCGAATATCCCTCAGTTTGGTGCTTGGACAAGTCTT
>CAYJSK010000043.1:1359-8613 GCA_964372745.1 Candidatus Woesearchaeota archaeon | reverse complement strand
CATAATAACTTATTCCAGTTACTGAACCTGCTTCTGTGAAATCATTTCCACCATCAGTATCACTACAAGCAACAGTGATATCATAAGTTGATGACGCAGAAACACAAGCACCATTTAAACAGCTACTTCCAGTACATTCAATATTACTTCCATAAGTATACCCAGCATAACTCTCACCATCTGAAGGACAAGTATATTCAATTAAAGTATCACTATCAGAACAAAAGTCTGTCCATACAGTTCCAGTAACTTCCAACCCATCATAATAACTTATTCCAGTTACTGAACCTGCTTCTGTGAAATCATTTCCACCATCTGTATCACTACAAGCAACAGTGATATCATAATTACCTACAACACACTCTCCAGTAAGAGTATTACAGGCTTCTCCACATTCACTACATTCAGATCCAACAGTACACTCTCCAGCACTTACAACAACACCAGCACCTTCCTCACTATCTGTTAACAAACTGGTACAGTCGCTATCCGGCTTCATATAAGTAACAGTTAAATTCAGTTCACAATGTTTCTTACAAAGAATAGGACTACTCATTCCCTCCTCAAAACAATTCACATCAACTCTCTTATCCCCATCACTATCACATCCACCAAGATAATCTACTCCTTTATCCTTATCATTATCTTTTCCATCCGTACACTCTGTTTTGAGAAGCTCATGTGCATCACGAACATTCTCACAATCTCTATCAGGAGAGAGGTATGTAGCATCGGCATAAGTAAGTGTTAAATTTTGAGTACAATATATACCACAAATTTTTGGTTTTGTAATTCCCAGATCAAAACAATTCACATCCGCAACCCCATTTGCATCTGCATCACACCCACCTAAATAATCCACTTTTCCATCATTATCATTATCTATCCCATCTCCACATTCTTCCGCTTCATAACCTTCACTACTATCCACAAGACTTGCACAATCAGGATCCTGGATAATATAATTCACTGCTAAAGTATTTGTACAATAACTTTTACAATCCACTTTTGTCTTCATATCCACACCAAAACAATTCACATCCACAATACCATCTGCAAAGGTAAGATATGCTGAAGACTCATCACTTTCTGTTCTACTATACACCGTACCCACACTAACAGCAAGGCCACCTACAGTACCAGAAGTAGTAATAATGCTACTCTTCCCATCGATACTAATATTCACAGAACTACTCGAAGGAACATCAACAAGGGTAAGACGAACAGTTTTTCCTTTCAGCACAACCGACACACTGTCTCCTACAGTAAGATTGTGTTCTTCTGGACTATCACATCCCCCATGAGCATCTACTTTCCCTTCTCCATCATTATCCACACCATCGTTACATGCAGTCTCATCTACATCAGCCACTCCATCCACATCAAGATCATCTTCACAGAATCCATCACGTGAACACAACTGATCAGTACATTCACTATCCATAGTACAAGTAGTTTTATCTGTAACACACACACTATCACTACTACAATCACTATCCAAACAATCAATGAAACTATCATCATCATTATCTTCTCCATCAGCACAAGTAATTATTTGTTCACAATTCTGGGCTACATCTATATCAGTAATGCTTGTTCCAGTAATAAGAAGTTCAACACCAGTGAAAGCATAGTCTCCATAGTTTGCAACAGCTTTCGCAGCTCTTCTTGTATCATCTGGAGACGTTCCTGCAACAAGCATTGCTACTTTATCGCCATTATCAACGACCCTAACTATTGCTTCACCTTCTGAGAAACTCCAATCATCACAAGTGACACCAAAAACAGATTCCATAAGAGTTCTAAAAGAAGAATCATAACTACTATCACAGTTAGACTCAACAGTCCCTACTAAAATAAGGTTATAGTCTTCTGGATCACTAACTTCAGAAGCCAACATTGTTACAGGAGTAACGTCAACTCTTTCATAAGTGGAGCTTGTATAAGGATTTATAACAATATTTGCAACCCCTTTACTTGCAAGAGAATCAAAGCAAATTTGGACATATTCATTAGGGAAAGAAATACATTCACCCTCAACTGGAGGGTCGTCATGTAAATCATCATAGACAAAATTATTTTCAACGTTAATTCTTGGAGAACTGGTATCCAAATCAGCCAAGTCCCAAACCCAATCAGGGGTACTTGCATCTTCACCTAAATAAGGATCTCCATCAGTATAGGTTTCAGTTGCTTGTTCACCTAAAATCAAATTTGCAGAAGATTCAGATCTCTCTGTTTGACTAAAAGCACTATCAACAGTAATTTCAACACCATTTACTGTACTTGTAGATCTCTCATATATTGTAACACTTTTTCCATCAACATCAACATCTGCTGAGGTACTAGAAGCATCCATTAAAGTAACCCTTTTTGTCTCACCATCAACATCTACATCAACGCTTTCACCAGCGACTAAATAATGTTCTTCTCCAACATATGCAGTAAAAGTCTCTGAATCATCTATACTCAAAATTTTAATCGAATCATCAAAGACACTAAAACCTAACGGATCTGAAGAACTAGCCGAGGTCAAGTCTATAGACTCATCAAAATTATAAGAATAGATGAGGAGACCTATGGAAGGAACGGCGATAAAAGCATCTGTAGAATCAACATAGGGCGCATCCTCAGAGGAAAAAGAAATCTCTTCAGAAGTATCATAGCTAGAACCTTGAAATTCAATAGATCCATCAAATAACATTTCAATATCATCATCTTGAAGAGTTGTATCAAAATACCCACTACTTGCAAAGCCTACACCGAAAGGAATAGAAGCTTCCATACTAGAGCTAGAAGTAGTTGTTACAGCTACTCTGGATTCATGTAGTAATCCTGTAGCAATATCAACTAAGCCTAAAGTATCTGCTCCGTCTGCACTATCTCCAACAACGAACACGTTTGAATCATCATAGACACCATCAACAATAAAGGGAATGGAATATTCATCTAAACTATAACCCCCATACGTTTCATCAAGACAAGAATACAAAACACAAGTGTCTGTAGCAGAATCAAACCCATACCCATCAGCACAACTACTTTCTACACTTGTCGTGCTACTCGTACTAGAAGAACTACTGCTACTTGAAGAAGAAGAAGAAGAAGAACCACTAGAAGAAGAAGAAGAACTCGCAGAAGAACTCTCTGCAGCACCCTGCTTCACACAAATAGTAAAGGAACATCCATACGAAATACTAAACTCTTCTTCACACTCTTCATCCGTCTCACAAGAAAATGTCACACAAGAACCCTTGTCACAGGTCTCACCATAACCACAATCAGAATAATAATCACACTCACCACCAGAAACAACGTCTTCTTCTCTATCTTCAACCACAGGAACAACAACATCCTCTTCTCTATCTTCCTCCTCTCGTATAGTAGTCGTTGTATCTTTCACACAGTCTCCATCAACACAATTATACCCTCTTCCACAATCTTTCTCAGACTTGCATTCTTCAGAAGGCAACAAAAAGAACAGAGCAAGACCAACAATCAACAAAAGAGCAACAACTCCCATCCATAAGTAAGGGTTTTTCAACAAACTGGAAGGATGTACCATCTTCATACACTTTGTAATCATCTCTTGAGAAATGCCACTCTTTACTAAAGAAGCCTGTATTTTTGCATCAGAATAGCCTTTTTTCTCATACTCTAGAATATATTCAACAACCTTTTTCTCTTTTTCATTTAGATGAATTGCTTCTTTTCCCAAATAATACCAACTCTTTTTTCTTCTTTAAAGGAAACAAACATTTAAAGCTTTCGTTTTTGAATTTTTTGAGAGAGAACACAGGAGGAAAGCTTTCTAGTGAATTGCTAGGATTGTAAAACACATTCTAGGAAGAGATCATTTAGTTCTCCAAAAGCCATTTCCAGAGAGGTAAACTCATTTTAGATCAAAAGCTATCCACAGCTCAGGGATATTCGGATCCCAACACATCAATAGAGGTTTCCCTCCAGAGAAGGAAAGAGAATAAGAATGTTTCCCTCCAGAGAAGGAAATAAGGTGACTCCTATAGAAGGAAAGATATATAAATAGTTTCCTCCTATAGAAAACTATGCTCAGCAAAGAAAAATGTATAGAAATGATTAAAGATTTCCATGAAAAGAAGTCACTAGAAATAATCCCCAGAGAACAAAAAATTCACTTTGAACAAGATCTCAAAAGAGCTATATCCATTATTGGACCAAGAAGAGCAGGAAAAACCTATGAAATGTTTTTTATCATAGACATCATTCAACAAAAATGGGGGAAGGACAAAGCAGTATATATGAACTGGGAAAGAGCAGACCTTGAAAATGTCTCTTCAATTGATCTTCTCACCCTGCTTGAAGCATACTATGAAATCTACCCCAAAAATAAAAATGAAAAGATCTGGCTTTTTTTAGATGAAATCCAAAACATTTCAGGATGGGAGAAAGCTGTTCGTACTTTTTTAGACCAAAACATAGGAGTCTTTATCTCAGGCTCAAGTGCAAAGCTTCTCAGCAAAGAAATTGCAACAAGCATGAGAGGGAGAAACATTTCTTATGCTATATACCCCTTTTCCTTCAAAGAATTCCTAAAAGGAAAAAGATGGGAAGAAAAAAAAGTCTACTCATCAAAAGAAAAAGCAGAATGCGCAAACCTCTTTCAAGAATACCTTCTCTACGGAGGCTACCCAGAAGCGGTTTTATTTCAAAAGGAAAGAGAGAAAATACTCCAGGATATTTATGAGACTGCAATTTTCAGAGATGTTATCGAAAGAGGGAAAATCAGAAATATAAAAGTTCTACGCTTACTCATCCAATCCTTACTTCAAGCAAAAGAATTTTCGCTGAACAAATTTTATAATTTTACAAAATCTCAAGGGATAAAAACAAGTAAAAATGCACTATACAATTATGCAGAATATTTACAGGACGCTTATTTTATATTCTTCCTTAGAAAACATGACCTTTCCTACAAAAAAAGGGAACAATCACACCCAAAGGTTTATTTTATTGATACAGGTCTCTTAACCATACATAGCATTGATGATAAAGGAAGACTTTTAGAGAATATTGTTTTCCTCGAACTAATCAGAAGAGAAAAAGATCTAGCATACTACCAAAATAGTCTAAAAGAAGAAATAGACTTTGTCGTCAGGAAAGGTAAAAAAGTAGAACAACTTATACAAGTCTGCTACGATACAAGAGACCTTATGACAAAAGAAAGGGAAAAAAGAATTCTTCTCAAAGCTTCAGAAGAATGCAACTGCAATGAACTACTCATTCTCACAATATCTGAAGAAAAAGAAGAAAGGGTAAAGGGAAAAAAAATAGTCTATCTTCCTGTGTGGAAATGGCTTCTACAGAAAGAAAGAAAGAGTTTCCCATTATAGAAAGACCAAAATAGCAAAAGGGCATCTCAATCCAAAAAAGAAAGTTTCCTTGTAAAAAGGAAAGATTTATATAGAAGTTTCCTTCCTATAAGGAAAGATGAAAGAAGTCCTCAAAACGATAATCAGAGATTTCCATACAAGAGATCTTCCCTCCTTCTATGAGAGACAACAATCTATTCCTCTAAACACAAAAAAAGTCATTACTCTTATTGGACCAAGAAGAGCAGGAAAAACCTACCATATGTACCAGCTCATTGCAAAAATCAAAGACAAGACAAACTCTATATATATTAACTTTGAAGATGAAAGGATAAAACCTGACGCAAGCAATCTCAACCTTATCCTAGAAGCATTCTTTGAACTCTATCCAGATAAGAAGGGGGAAACCCTCTACTTTTTTTTTGACGAGATAGAGGGAATTGAAGGATGGGAGAAATTTGTACGAAGACTCTATGATACGATAAGCCAAAATATTTTCATTACAGGCTCTTCATCAAAATTGCTCAAAAAAGAGATTGCCACAAGTTTGCGAGGCAGAACCATCTCTTTTGAAATCTTTCCCCTCTCCTTTCAAGAATATATACATTTTAAGAATAGGGAAGCAGACTACTATACCACAAAGGGAAAGGCAAAAATACTTTCTGAATTCGATTCCTACCTTCTAAAAGGAGCCTATCCAGAAGTAATTACAATGGACCCAGAAATCTATGAGAAGACCTTACAGAGTTATTTTGAGGTCATGCTCTATAGAGATATTATAGAGAGGAATAAACTGAGGAATACAGACTCCCTGAAATGGTTCATTCAAAAGTTAATAACAAATGTCTCAAAAGAGTTTTCTATTCATAAGATTTTTAACGAATATAAATCACAAGGGAGGAAAATTAGCAAAGATTTTTTATATAAATATATGGACTACTGTGAAGACGCCTACCTCTTATTCAGCGTACACAATTTTTCAGAGTCCTTTTCAAAACAAACCAGCAAAAAAGTGTATGCAATAGATACAGGACTTCATGCATTATTTTCTCTCACTCTAAGTCAAGACAAGGGAAGACTCTTTGAGAACAGTGTTTTTCTAGAACTGAGAAGGAAAAACAAAGAGATCTATTTCTTCAAAGGAGCATATGAATGTGATTTTATTATCAAAGAAAAAGACAAGATCACTGAATGTATACAAGCCTGTTACGAATATAATGAAGAAAATAAAGAACGAGAGATACAAGGCTTAAAAGAAGCAATGAAACGATTCCATCTCAAACAAGGCATCCTTCTCACTTTAGATAGAGAACAAGACCTTGGAGAGATACAAGTCATTCCCATCTACAAATGGCTTCTGCAGAAAGAAAAGCTTTCATGAAAACCCTCTATCCTTTCTTCTTCTAGAGAAAGAGCTGTGCAAAAAACACCAAGATTATTTTCTCACATAACTTTGATCTAAGAATCTATCTTCTGCAGGCCCACTATGAAAAAAGAAATTCCAGAGTTGTGTCCAGAATGATTCTTGTTCTATTTCTAGGGAAGGTGCACTACGAGGACTAGAACTACCCACATCCGTATTCTTAGTATCTCCACCCCAAATATAGATTCCATCTAAATCTCCTACTAAAGGATAGTCATCAGAGACCGTACTATACCCTAAAGAAAGCCTTGTATTGCCTTTAGAACTATAAATATCTGCTGAATACCCTGCATCATCTACTAGTTTTCCATCAACATAAAAATAGACCCAGTCCCCAGTATATATTCCTACTAAAATAACCTCCTCCGTAGAAACCTTACCACCTGTTAACTTAACCTTAGTGGTATTTGAACTAACATCACCATTACCCGCATTATTATATAAAGAAAGAACAAACTTATACTCTCTATCTGCTGTTCCTAA
>CAYJSK010000043.1:0-1349 GCA_964372745.1 Candidatus Woesearchaeota archaeon | reverse complement strand
CACTCTTCTGGTGTTAAACGATCATAATCTTCAAAAGAAACAGACTGAGGATCATTGTTACTATTTGTTGAAAAATCAATATAATCCCCAGAACCATCAGTAAAAGCATTTAAGGGATATTTCTTAACATCTGTTAATGCTGTCCATAGATTATCATCTTCAGTTGTAATACTAGTAAACTCATAAACTATAAGACTAAAAGTTATAACAGACAAAGAATTATCAAAAGTACTCAACTTGAAAAGTAAATTGTCTGTTGGAGTATCACCACCAGATCCAGGAACATAATAGTCATACCAGTCATCTATTGTTACTTCTGTTTCACAATCTCCTGTATCTGTATCACAACTTTCAGAAGATTTACAATCATCATTTTTTGTACAAGTCTCACTATCATCTTCAGCACTATCACAACTCTCATCCTCAGGATAATCAATACCCCAATCAGAATCATTATCTATTTCATCATCACATTCTGGAGCACCTTCTGCATCATCAAATGTACTATCACACTGCTCGTCCCTTGCATAAACAGTCCCATCATAAGTATTTGTACAATAATTCGCACAACTCAAATAAACATTCTCTTCATCACCTAAAGAATCTAGATTCGTAATGCCCTGTGCTTCTAGTAATTCTGCACAAGTTACTTTAAATGTAAGTTTTGCAGTATTAGTCGTTTTTGCAATAGTAGTAGTCCCAGGAGAAATAGAATCAGAAGGAGCAACAGTAACAGCACCAGTAATCTGATTATATTTCACATATCCTACACTACAAGCCCCATAATAATCATAGTCATCATCATCATCATTGTCCTTCCCATCACTACACTCTGTTACTTCCTCATCACTAATACTACTACAAGCAGAATCAGCTTCAAAATAAGTACCACCATAGCCGCCAAAACTAGTGTCAATACCATAATCATCATCAATAGATGAGTAATCACCAAAAACATCTGTTTTAGCTATGATACAAATGGCATTACAATACGTAGCAATATAAGAGCTAAGACCATTATCAGTAACAGCTTGTATAAAATTAAGACCTAAAGCCTCCTGACAAGAATAATCTACTACACCATCAGAATCAATATCACAAGCCCCATAATAATCAGCAGTCTTATCCTGATCATTATCTAATCCATCATTACACTCTGATACACCTCTAACCTCTTCATCCGTCCACGTAGTACACTCACCATCATCTAAATCACTTGAACCATCACCATCATTATCCACCCCATCCGCACAAGAAGGCAAGACATCACCACAAGTACCAGCAGTTTCAACTCCAACACACGCACTATCACTACTACAATCACTATCATCACAATCTGTAGAACAATC
>CAYJSK010000042.1:0-8705 GCA_964372745.1 Candidatus Woesearchaeota archaeon | reverse complement strand
GAAAAGAATTTTCTTAAAAGTATTTGTGCTAGAGCCACATAACTTGGTAGTGCAGAAGTCTTAAAGCTCCCTAGTGGAGAGAAACTAAAGAGTATAAGACAAGCTCTTGTCTTAGCGGACTTTCTGACTTCAAATCCCTGCACATAAAACGTTTAGAAGATGTAAAACTTTGCTTAGTGAATGCTCCAAGAAGAAAGGGTTTGCAAAGAAACAAAAAAACACCTGATAAGAATCGAGAGAGACATACTCATATCATAACCATCAATCATCTGTAAAATGATTTCACAAACATAGCAAGAGCTATAGGAGAAAAAGAAAATGATAGAAATAAACATAGAGCTTTTGGGAAAACCTGAAGAAGAATTAAACCTAGACCAAGCAAAACCAGAAGACTTCAAAAAATGGGGAGAAAAAATCAAGGAAAGACTAGAAAGAGTAAGCTATTTTGTAGAAGTACTCGAAGAAAAATCCTGGGAGAGAGCAGCAGGACTCTACAGCATTTCTTTCTGCAAAGACATTACAAAAAAACAAGCAGAAGAAGAACTGAAACTCCTTAACATTCAGAAAGAAGAAATAGAACTAGAAGAATGGGACTTTGATGAGGAGGATTAATCTCCACCATATCCCCAAGAATCAGGAGGGATTTCAGAATTTTTTCTATAGGTGTGAAGATAATACAATCTATCCTCAGGATCAAGATGCAAAGCAACTCTTGTTCCACAAAATCATAAAAGATCTATGTTCTAATTCATTCCGAGGGGTATACATAAGAACAGTTTCTAAATCTCTTGGCTGAAGATCATATTCACGCTGAGCAAAATCAAAAGCATCTGTTAAGGAAAAAAAACCTTCTTTTCATAAAACAGTAACAAACTGCACAGGATCTCTCTCACGTGGAGCTGCTACTTTGATAAGGTCCAAACTTCATCATCCAAAGACCCCATTATCCCTTCACCACACCCATTGGTTTAAGTTGACAAACAATCTTTCCAATGCCAGCTTCATCACTCACTCTGACTACTTCATCAACATCTTTGTATGCACCAGGAGCTTCTTCACTAATTCCTGTCCATGAACCTGCTTTAATATAAATTTCTTTTTTTGCTAAATCTCTCTTGACCTCTTCACCCTTCCATGTTCGAATTGCTGCATGTCGAGACATAAACCTTCCCGCACCGTGAGCCGCACTAGAAAATGTTAACTCTTCTGCTTTTTTCGTTCCAACAAGAACATACGAAGAAGTTCCCATACTTCCCGGGATAAAAATGGGTTGACCAACATCTCTATAAACTTCAGGAAGTTCTTTTCTTCCTGGACCAAATGCCCTCGTAGCACCCTTTCTATGAACACAAAGTTTTTTCTTTTTTCCATCAATAACATACTCTTCAACTTTAGCCATATTATGTGTCACATCATAAACCATATCCAATCGAACATGTGATCCAAAAACCTTCGCAAATGTTTGTCGTACCCATTCCATAATCATTTGCCTATTACAAAAAGCAAAATTTGCAGCAGCAGCCATTGCCCCAAGATATTTTTTTCCTAGATCAGAACGAATAGGAGCATTCACCAGTTCTCTATCAGGCAAATGTTCCCAACCATATGTATCTTCCATCATTCTAATATAATCAGAAGCAACCTGATGTCCAAGCCCACGAGAACCACAATGCAACATAACTACAACTTGCTCTTCTTCTAATAAACCAAAAATTTTCGCAGTTTTTTCTTGGAAGATCTTTGAAACATACTGAATTTCTAAAAAGTGATTCCCTGACCCTAAAGAACCTAATTGAGAAAATCCTCTCTGTAAAGCCTTCTCACTAACAGCTGAAGGATCAGCAAAAGTCATTTTCCCATTATCCTCTGTTTTTTCAAGATCCTCTTCTGTACCAAACCCTTTTTTCACAGCCCACTCTGCACCATCCCGTAAAATGTCTTTCAAATCTTCTTTTGTAATTTTATAGACAGAACCTTTTCCAACACCAGAAGGAATTGCATGAAAGAGTGCATCAACAATTTCCTGTTTCTTTTTTTCAATATCTATTTTTTTCAAATTAGTTACAAGAAGCCTCACCCCACAGTTGAGGTCATAGCCATTTTGTCCAGGACTCACAAATCCATCCTCAAAATCATAGGCAGAGACTCCTCCAATACATGCACCATATCCTTGATGTGCATCCGGACAAACAATAACATTCTTCACAACTCCAGGAACAGAAGCCATATTTTGTGCTTGTTGTAAACTAGAATCTTCTTTCATTTTTTCAAGAAGAACTTCAGACGCAAAAATAAGAACTGGAACAAGCATCTTACCCTGTTTTTCAATTTTCCATTGAGTATCATTTATTTTTATAATTTCAACCATTTTTTCTCCCTTTTGAAACTTTGAGCACCCTTTTAAGCCTTTCTTTTTAAATATTAAACATCTAAAATAACTTGGATAACCCAACGGCTTTTTTCTTTTGTAATAGCCATCTCATGATACGTTACAGCTTTAACTAAGGTATGAGTTTCATATTTTTTGACATTATCCCCAAAAAGATCTGCTTGTAAAAAGAGCACATCATCTTTCTCACGAAGAGAAACATTCGCAGTATGTAAAAAAAAATCTTCCGTATCTAATAAGAAGAGTAATTCCTCCAGAAAAGAGTATAACAATGCCTGGTAATCATGAGCAGTAACCGATATCTGTTTTTTAATCAAGGGATGTATTTTTTGTGTACTCATAACTTGAAAAGTCGCAAGAGCAGCATGCTGAAAAGCTTCTTCTAATGTTTTTCCATACGCACGAAATTTCACATCTGCTGTATGAGGAAGAAATTCATATCTTTTCATAAAAGAAATGCTCCTTTCTTTGAAGAACATTTTACCATTGTTTAGATATCCACCACCACTTGTATCACCCATTTTTTTGCACCTTCTTTTATAAACATATCATTATAAGTTATAGCTTTTACTTGCGTCTTAATATCATAACCTTCAGCAGAATCTCCTTCAATTTCTACTTGGAGAAAATAGAGATTTTCTTTGTGTGTAATGCTTATTTTTTTTACATCACCTACCAGAAAGCCTTCTGTATCCACCCAATACAATAACTTCTCTAAAAAATCATGCAAAAGAGTCTCTTTTTTTTCTGCTCGTAAAGAGAATTTTTTTGTTTTTTTTAAAGCAATTCTATCATTGCTCATAATCCTAAATAATGCGAGAGCACAATTCCCAAAAGCCTCTGCAGCAGTATCTCCATATGCAAGGAACTTCTCATCTGCAGTATGTTCAAGGAATTCAAAACGTTTCATAGAAGAATAAAAGAAAAAAAGAGTATAAAAGGCTATCTAAAAAAAGAAATTAGAATCTTTTACTCACTTTCTCGACAGATGCTTCCGTGGATAGAACCAGTACAGAAGAACAGCTAAAAGCAAAACACCAAAAATCCAAGCAAAGGAAGATCCACCCTCATATTCTGCAGCTCCAAATTTAGGGATGCTAAAAAGACTTGGACTAAAGAGAGAGTTTTTGACACAAATACCCTTTCGGTTACAGCGATAATTAGACTCACAATCATCATCACTGGTACAACTTTCTTCTTCATCAGCATCAAATTCAGTACACTTACCATTAGCACAAAATTCCCCTTTTTCACAATCTACACTACTTCTACAAACAGTCTCCTCATCTCCTTCCACTTCAACTTCTTCTATCTCAGGATAAAAATCCTCTTCCTCTCCTTCACCTAAAACAAAATGTACACCCATTCCCAAGAGTACAATCCAAACTAAAATAATACATCCCTTTTTCATTTTATCACTCCCCTTTAAGATAAGTATAAAGAAAGAGAACATTTTCATTTAAAAAAAAAATGCTCTTACAATATATATTTTACAGAACAACTATCCCTTCTTCTTGAACAAAAACTCAAAGCAAGAAATACAAATATCAGTAAAACTATTTTCTTCATATCAAGACTCCTTTCGAGCAATAACAACAAAGTATCTCAAAAGAAACAAAGTCTTATACGTTTTATGAAAGCGAAGAGTAAAACCAAGATGTTTCATTTCTTGTACAAACTCTTTCTCAGTATACATCTCTTTATAGGGGTGCGCCAAAAGTTTCTTATAGATTCTCCCAAAAAAAGTCTGAAAGCTTTCCGAAGAAAGATCTTCTAAAATAAGCTCTCCCCCAGGTTTTACAACTCGATGTAATTCTTTAAGACAATTCTTCCAATCAGGAATATGGTGGATAATCCCAAAATCAAACACTGCATCAAAGGAATTATGTTCAAAAGGGAGTTTTGTTGCACTCGCCACTTGAAAGGAAAGAGAAGGACCTCGAACTCTTTTTCGAGCAAGAGTAATCATTCGAGGATCTAAATCTATGGCATCTATGGATTGAGGCTGAAAATACTTTTGAATCAATCCCGTCCCAACACCCCTTCCACATCCAATCTCTAAAATGTTCATTCCAACAGGCAAAGAAGATCTCTTTCGCAATGTTCTTATTTCAATCTTTTCTTGAACAAATGCACGAACAGGATTGTTCATTAACAAAAACTCAAATCTATTCAGAATCATTCTTCACTTTTCTCATATAAATAAAAGAAATTTGCTGCAGAAGTATGTCCCCACCAAGTCTTTCGAAATTTTAGGTCATAACACCATTTATCTGAACCATGCAAAGCAACAGCCATCGTAGCTAATGCCAAACCAAAATCTCGCACCGCAATATCATTATAACCAAGACTAAAAGCAATACCAAAGAGATGTAAGGAAAGCACCAATGCACTAAACCGTGTAAACAATCCAAGAGCAAGACATAAACCAAACACAGTTTCTAAAATTCCATTCACATAAATAAAAGAGAGAGGCTCAATAGGCAATTGTTCTACCCAGGGGGGCAACCATGCAACCCACGCACCTGCGTTAAATAATTGATTCAAACCAAACCAGAGAAAAAGCAAAGCCACACTATATCGTAAAAGAATTGCAGAATGCTCTTTGAACAAGGAAAATTTCATAAAAGAAACAAAAGCAAAAGTATATATAAACTTTGCGCCAAAAAGGAGATATAAACGGTAAGGAACGAGAATTCATACGAGAAAGGACAAATACACCTTGAAGAATGCAAGAAACAATTTATATATGCCGAGAAATAAGAATACTAAAGCTACAAAAAGATTATAAATAACAAGCCTAAAAAAGAACGAGGTGTAAATAATCATGGAACAAGAAACAAAAGAAGAGGTTGCAAAAGTTTTTCATCATCCTCCAGAACATAAAGTTCATGAACATTCTGAACATGGACCAAAAGAAACAAAGACACACAATATTTGGATTAACAGAACAAACTGGACATTATTAAGCCTTTTCGCACTTCTCATTCTCTTCAACCAATTTCAAGTACTTGGTTTGAATGATATGACGGGCAACTCTGTATCTTATTTCTCAGGAAACAATGATCTTTCTAATGTTGATGTCACACAAATTCAATCCACAGCACAAGGTATTGCATTGCTTTTTCCAGTAAATGAAATCAAAACACAAGAAGACGCAATTGCAATCATGATTCCTACAGGCACACCTGAATATGGGACAGGCATGGGAGTCTCTTTTGACGATCCAGTCACCGCTCTCTCTTTATTAAAGAATGGTTATCCAACATTAAAAGCACAAGCAGAAGCAGACCCAATTATTTGGGAAAGATACCTTGCTTTAGCTTCTGAACCACGAGGAATTTCTTGTGAATTTTGCTGTGGTATTGGTGCAGCAGGAGTAACAGCAGAGGGGAAAACTAAATGTGGCTGTGCACACAACCCAGCAGCGCAATCAATAGCTTTATGGCTCATGCTCAATACAGACTATTCTGATGCACAAGTCCTTCGAGAAGTCTATAGATGGAAAACGATATGGTTCCCTAAAGACATGGTGGGATTAGCATTAGAAATAGCTGGGGGAAATACAGCAGTATTAGAAGATTTACCAGGAATGGTAGGGGGATGTTAAAATGAATAAAAATTGGGTTTTTGCAATGGTCCTTGGAATATTGATAATTGTGTCAGTAGTTCAAGCAGTGCAATTAAATAGTATAAAACAGAGTCTCAGCGAAGGAGAAATAACCGTAGGTTCCGCTTCAAGTACAACAAGCAAGGCTAGTTCTTCTTCAAGTGGAACAAGTAGTTCTGCTTCTTTAACAGAACTTCCATCCATGGTTGGTGGCTGTTAATTTTCTTTTTTTTAGGAAGCAAAATGAGAAACACAATAAAAATAACCTGGGCTCTTACAGGGCTCTTAGCAATTCTTGTCTTGGTGAATGTATATATTACGTTTAGCATGGGGCAAATCGCAAACGAATTTCAAGCAGAAAGTGAAGAGACGACACGTGCAGCAAAAATAGATCTTATTACAATTACAGAGAGCTCTTGTACAGACTGTTTCGATATAAGTACAATAGTCAATGGAATAAAGAAAGCAAATGTGGAAGTCACTTCTGAACAAACACTAGAATATTCTGATGAAACTGCACAAGCATTGATAGAAAAATATGGGATTGAAAAAATTCCTACAGTCATTGTCACAGGAGAAATTGAAAAACAAGGTTCTCAAATTGCAAACCTGGAAAAGGTAGATGATGCTTTAATATTTACCAACTTGGATCCAGTATATGTAGAAACCAGTTCTGGAGACTATCGAGGAAGAGTACAAGTACAACTCATTACAAAAGATGACTGTGAACAATGTTATGATATGAGTGGCTTTGTCAAAGCAATAAGCAGTTTACTAAGCATTTCAGATGAAGAAACCATTTCCTTAGAAGATGCAACTGAGTTAATAGCAGAATATGGCCTCACAGAACTTCCAGCAATCATTCTCTCTGGTGACCTTGCACTGTATCCAGAGACTCTTGCAAAATTAGAAGCACTAGGGACCTATGATGGCGAAGATCTTATTCTTACAGCAAAACAAAACCCTCCCTATTGGGACCTAACATCAAGTGAAGTAATAGGCCTCGTTTCAGTAACCTACCTCACTGATGATTCTTGTGAAGATTGTTACGATGTAAACATCCATAATACAGTCTTAACAAACTATGGAGTCTATATTGCAGAAGAAACAACAACTGACATTTCCAGTAAGGAAGGCAAAAAACTTCTTGAAGACTACAACATTACAAAAGTCCCTACAATCATTGTATCCAAAGAACTTATTGATTACAGTTCAATAATAAAAGTCTGGGAAGATGTAGGAACAGTAGAAGAAGATGGCAGTTATGTTTTTAGAGAACTCGATTTAGTATCAACAAACTATACCAGTGTAGAATAAATTTTTATTTTTTTACTATTTTTTTAGACCAGAAATTCTTTTAAAGAGGTAAAGATAAAACGCAAAGATGAAACTTTTTGTCTGGGATCTCCATGGAACTTTAGAGAAAGGAACAGAAGTTGCCTGTCTCCATATTACAAATGATATTCTTAAAAGAAATGGACATAGGGCACAATACACACAAGAAGAAATGAACATTGTTTTTGGAAGAAGATGGAGAGAAATATTCCAAACAAAGATACCAGGATTAGAACAAAGCATCTACGAAGCACGAGAAGAACAAGCATTTCAACAAGCAACAGAGGATTTTGATGATCAAGTACTGAAATATATTCGAAGAAATGACCATATAGAAGAAGTTCTTTCAGCAATAGCCAATGCAGGACACGAACAAATACTCATCTCCAATGTCACTCCAAACAATCTTGAAGAGTTTGTGAATGCACTAGGACTCACAAGATTTTTCCCTCCAGACAGAAGATATGCAGTGACTGCGCATGATGGAGAAAACCCAAAAATAAATGCACTCAAAGAATATTTAGACCAAACAGAAAAAACATTTACAGATATAATTACTATAGGAGACAGAGAAGGAGACATTGAACTGGTACATATCGCAGGAGGAGTAAGTTACCTCTATGCTCACCCAGGAATGCCATTCAAAGAGTGCAGAGGAGATATCAGCCCAGACTATAGAATAAATGACTTGAGAGAAATTTTCAGAGAACTTTTAGTTTCATAACAAAGCCCCAAGGCTAGTTGAATAGTATTTGAAAGCAGTTTTTCATTATCATAGAATACTGATGTAAAAAGGAGGAAGATTCTTATGTGTGGACTCTCCTGGAGCTATGTACAGTCAGATTAGGGGTTATTTCTATTGCATCAGCTACTTGTGCATCACCTTCATATTCTCTAATAGGAGTAAACTATTTCCTAAAGGTAATTTGACACAGGAATTATAGAGCTAAAAAGAAAAAGCTCAAAATGGAAATACTTTTTAGGATACAACAATAGAACAAACAAGCAAAAGCTATATAAGCATAACCATACTAACTATACCTATGATTAAACCTAGAAAAAAATCCTTAGAAACACGCTTACATTCTAAAGATAGGAATGAATTCTGGGAAGCAGTAGAGGAAGCGAAAAGAGATCCGAGTTTTATAAAAGCAATTGATTTATTCATCAAAAAGTCAACAGGCAACTAAAGTTCGCCACGTAATTTTTTCATGAGCAAGTCATAGTCCCAGAAATTGGGTGTGCGAAAACCTTCTTTTGCATTTATACGATGATAGGCTTTGACTGCATGTTTGGAAAGTAATGTTTTTTGATCTTGAGAACAAATAATATCCAGTCCCTGAATACTTGCACACGCTACTATCATCAAAT
>CAYJSK010000041.1:0-8756 GCA_964372745.1 Candidatus Woesearchaeota archaeon | reverse complement strand
TTTCATTAATCGTTTAGAAGCTCAGATGATTTTGGATCTCAAAAGAAAATATTTCAATCATATTCTTGATCTTGCCCATAGTTTTCATACAACGAGTAAAACAGGTTCTCTTATTTCACGTTTGGGAAGAGGTGCAAGAGCAATTGAAGGAGTTGTAGACTTTCTGATCTTTAATGGTGCGCCCCTTATTTTAAACCTCATTATTGTTGGAGCATCTGTCTATTACTTTGATAAATTTTCTGCACTTATGCTTCTCTTTGTTTCTACCCTTTTTATTGCATATAGCCTCTTTCTGATTTCTAAAACAAAAGAACAAAGGGAAAAATCCAATAATGCAGATGATATCGAAAAAGGAATTGTTGGAGATTTTTTTACGAATATTGACTCTGTGAAATATTATGGGAAAGAACAGCATGTGAAGCATATCTTTTTGCGCTATGCACAGGATACAAAAAAGAAAATGGTCCTTGCTTTAGATTTCTATAAATGGCTTGAACCTGGACAGACCTTGATTGTAGGAATTGGTTTACTGCTTGTGATGTATTTTCCTCTTATAAAGTTCCTTCATGGAGAGATTTCTATTGGAACTCTTGCTTTTATCTATGCAGTCTATGGAAATGCTTCTGAACCTCTTTTTTCTTTTGTGTGGGGCTTGAGAAAAGTGAATGAGTCTTTTGCTGACCTGAGTGCATTGTTTGCCTATGGAGAAATCAAAAATGAAATAGAAGATACAGCTCATGCAAAGAAACTGAATATTGAAAATGG
Source organism: Candidatus Woesearchaeota archaeon (assembly GCA_964372745.1). GTDB lineage: Archaea > Nanobdellota > Nanobdellia > SCGC-AAA011-G17 > GW2011-AR17 > JAGVZZ01. Next base: position 7,991 of record CAYJSK010000041.1, on the reverse strand, counting down.
TGGAGTAGAGTTTAGAAACATTTCTTTTGGCTACCATAAGAATAGAAAAATAATTGATGGCTTTTCTTTGAAGATTCATCCCCATGAGAAAGTTGCTTTTGTCGGTCATTCTGGTTCAGGGAAAACAACCTTATTAAAATTAGTATACAGGCTCTACGACCCACAAAAAGGCGAAGTCCTTATTGATGGGAAAAATATTAAGGATTTGCAGCAAGAATCTTTACGCTCAGAGCTCAGCATTGTCCCACAAGAATGTATTTTATTTTATGATACGATCTATAATAATATTGCATTTTCAAATCAAAAAGCGTCAAGAAAAGATGTTCTCAAAGCAATCAAATTTGCACAACTGGATGTTTTTATCAATCATCTCCCACAAAAAGAACACACCTATGTAGGAGAGAGAGGTGTAAAACTTTCTGGAGGAGAAAAGCAAAGAGTATCTATTGCACGAGCACTTTTAGCAAATAAAAAAGTCCTTATCCTTGATGAAGCAACTTCTGCACTTGATTCTAAGACTGAGCATCAAATTCAAGAAGAACTCAATACACTCATGATAGGAAGAACAACTCTTATTGTTGCTCATAGACTTTCTACGATTATGAAGGCAGATAGGATTGTTGTTATGAGTAAAGGGAACATTGTTCAAATTGGGAATCATAAAGAACTCATTAAACAAGAAGGCATGTATAAAGAACTTTGGAGTTTGCAGAAAGGAGGATATATTTAAATTTTAAAGGGAAGAAGGATTTGAGTATAGCTCCTATTTTTCCATGCTCTTGTTTGTTTAGGGAATGCTCTCTGTGTGATTCGATCATAAATCCTTGGTTCTATATGAAAGCCTTCTATAATTTCTTTGAGAACTTCTGGTTTTGCTCGCCATCTTCTTCCTATCCATTCTATAATACATTCCCAATCAGCATTATTGCTTTCTTGGTACATAGTTCTTGGATAGAATACATGTGCAAGCTCATGACAAATTGTTCGGTCTCTCTCTTTTGTTTTCAGATCTTCTCTGTACATTATTCTCTTATCAAAGGTTACTGCTCCTAAAAACATTGGATTCCCGCTTTCTACGGACCAATTATTTTCTATAAGAAAGTCTATACAATACTTATCAGGGCTTGTGATATCATCCCAAATTTTCCAATGAGAATTCTTTTTTTGTAATGTAGAAACATAGTTGTGCAGATCTCTCCAGGAATCAGTTGCGGCTATCATTGTGAGTAATATTTAATCCATTCTTGTTCTACAATAGTCTTCTCTCGCTCCAGGATATTTACATTGTGTATGAAATGCATCATAGCTTGCTTGATCATAGATCCAGGGTTGCACTCTTAATCTTTCTATTGTATGACTTAGAACTGCTGGGTCTGCTCTTGATTGACGACAAAGCCATTCTACCCTTGCAGAATTTTTTACTCTTCGCTCTTTTGTTCTTACTGTAACACCATCATCAAGAGGATAGCCATGCCAAATGTGCATGAGCTCATGAAAAAGAGTTTTGTCCCTGTTATAAGGACCAAGGAGACTATGTATTTGTATATGAGCATGTTTTCTGGGTATAGTTTCTCTATCTGGACTATGTGCATATCCGTATGCAGCTTCTAATTTGAGAAACTCTAGTTTTAACCCTGTAACCAAAAGATAATCTAAAGAGTCGCAGACAAAATGCCTTGCATCAATCCTTTCCCAGAACCAGGGATTTTCTTTCCTATCTTGTTTTACATAAAGATCAATGCTTCTCCAGCTTGCTCTTGTTGGATTTCTCAGATTCATAAGAAGGAGAAGAAAAGACTTACTTTAAATTCCTTTTGTTAGGAGTTGCTCTGTTAGGACAGAGACCTATGTCCCCCTAAATCCCAATAAAGTCTTCTTTGAACTTATCAAACCAGCCCTTTTCCACAGAGAGTTTTTCTTTATTTTCCAAAGCTAATTTTTCCAGCAGCTCTTTTTGTTTTGCAGAAATTTTTGTAGGGGTTTTTACTTGTACTCTTACCAATTGATCACCTGTACCATGGCCAGAGACATTTTCTACTCCTTCTTCTTTCAATCGAAGAATAGTCCCAGACTGCGTACCAGAAGGAACTTTCATTTTTACCTCTCCACGAATGGTTGGAACATTTACTGTATCTCCTAAAGCGGCTTGAGAAAAGGAAATAGGGAACTCAAGGTGAATATCATCTTCTTTCCTTATAAAAATCTCATGAGGAGTGACATAGACTTCTACAAATAAATCACCAGGGCGTGTTCCTGGAGCACCTGCTTCACCTTCTCCTTGCATACGCAAGCTTTGACCATCTGCAATTCCTGCAGGAACTTTAACTGTAACATTTTTTGTGTTCTTTACTCGTGCTTGTCCTTTACACTCTTTACACAAATCCTTTATTGTCTTTCCTCTTCCCAAACATTGTGTACATGTAGATTGTTGCGCAAAGACTCCAAAAGGTGTGCGAAATGTTTTTTGCATTCTTCCCGTACCCTTACAGCCCGTACATGATTGCTCGCCTTTCCCACCGAGACCATCACAGGATTCACAGCGATCTAATTTGGTAATAGTAATTGTTTTTGAACAGCCAAAACAAGACTCCATGAAGGTGAGTTCCATTTCATATTTGAGATCTCTTCCCTTTGAAGAACGTCTGCCAGAACCAAGGTCAAAAAATGAACCAAAGAGGTCTCCAAAATCTTCTCCTTGCTGAAATCCTTCAAAACCCTGTGAATAGCCTTCCCCTGTAGCACCATAGCGATCAAAGTTTGTTTTTTTCGTATCATCGCTGAGAACACTATATGCTTCGTTTATTTCTTTAAATTTTTTTTCTGCTTCTTTATTCTCAGGATTAAGATCCGGATGATATTTTTTGGCTAAGTTTTTATAGGCCTTTTTCACTTCCTCTTTTGAAGCTGTTTTACTTATTCCAAGAGTATCATAGTAGTCTGGCATGTTCCCCCTTAGAAATCATCCACGCAAGGTTTGCAGCCACGACCGCAACACGCGGAAGATCTTTTTGTCATGGAAGGTATTTGTGTTTGTACTGATGCTGAAGGAGTATAGGCTCCAGAAGAGGAAACACTATATGCATCTGCCCCATATTTTCCCGCTTGTGTTTTTTTAGGTGCGTAGTACATCGTATAATAAAATAAAAAAGGAGTTTAAATTACTTTCTCCTTATTTTTTGTCTTCTTTCTCAAACTCTGCATCAACAATCTCTTCTTCCTCAACCTTTGCTTCACCTTTGTGTGCAGATGCATCTTGATACATTTTTACACCGACTTCTTGGACTACTTTGTTTACTGTATCCATGTGTTTTTTTATTTTTTCTGTATCATTGCTGTTCAAAGATTCTTTTAACGCATCTACTTCCGTTTGGATTTTTGATTTTGTTGCTGCATCGACTTTATCGCCATACTCAGAGAGCATTTTTTCTGAAGAGTAAATAAGAGAATCTGCGTGATTCTTTGTCTCAATCGCTTCTGCTTTTTTCTTATCTTCTTCAGCGAATTTTTCTGCTTCTCGAATAGACTTTTCAATCTCTGCTTTGTCCATTCCAGAACCACCTGTTACCGTGATTTTCTGTTCTTTTCCAGAACCAAGATCTTTTGCAGAGACGTTGACAATTCCATTTGCATCAATGTCAAAGGTGACTTCTACTTGAGGAATACCTCGTGGTGCAGGTGGAATACCTACTAAATCGAATCTTCCTAGAGATTTATTATCTGAAGCCATTGCCCGTTCTCCTTGAAGTACATTAATGGTTACTGCAGGCTGATTGTCTACTGCTGTAGAAAACGCTTGAGACTTCTTTGTTGGAATGGTTGTGTTTCTCTCAATGAGTTTTGTGAATACAGAACCTAGAGTTTCAATACCCAAACTTAAAGGAGTGACATCTAAAAGAAGAACATCTTTCACATCTCCACCAAGAATTCCTCCTTGGATTGCTGCACCTAATGCAACTGCTTCATCAGGATTGATAGATTTATCTCCATCTTTTCCAAGAAGTTCTCGTACTTTCTCTTGTACTGCAGGTACTCTTGTTGATCCACCAACTAAAAGAACTTTGTCAATATTTTTTGGTTCTAGACCAGCATCTTTCAATGCTTGTTTTACTGGTTTTACTGTTCTCTCCACAAGATGTTTTGTCAAATCATTAAATTTAGCTCTGGTGAGTTCCATTTCTAAATGTTTGGGACCAGAAGCATTTGAAGTAATGTAAGGCAAATTAATGGATGCGTGCATAGAAGAGGATAACTCTATCTTTGCTTTTTCTGCTGCATCTTTTAATCGCTGTACAGCTTGTTTATCTTCTTTGAGATTGATCCCATTTGTTTTTTTGAATTCATCCACTAAATAATCAATGAGGACATCATCAAAGTCATCTCCTCCTAAACGATTATCTCCAGAAGTAGATTTTACTTCAAACACACCATCGCCTAGTTCGAGGATAGAAACATCGAATGTACCCCCACCAAGGTCGTAGACAAGAATAGTATGTGCATCGGATTTGTCAATACCATAGGCGAGAGCTGCTGCGGTTGGCTCGTTGATAATTCTTTTGACTTCAAGACCTGCAATTTTCCCCGCATCTTTGGTTGCTTGACGTTGTGCATCATTAAAATATGCTGGGACTGTGATTACTGCTTTCGTCACTTTTGTACCAAGGTATGCTTCTGCATCTTTCTTCATTTTTCTAAGGATCATTGCAGAAACATCTTCAGGTGTATGGGATTTTCCATCAATGGTTACTTTTTCATTTGTTCCCATAATTCTTTTAATAGATCGTACGGTGTGTAATGGATTTGCGACTGCTTGACGCTTTGCAACTTCTCCCACAATAATATCATTTCCTTTGATAGTCACGATACTTGGTACGGTACGTCCTCCTTCTGCAGAAGGAATAATTGTTGCTTTTCCTCCTTCAAGGATTGCGACTGCTGAATTGGTTGTTCCCAAATCGATTCCGATAATTTTTGCCATTTTTCTTTTTCTCCTTTGTTTTTATTATCCTGCTATAGTCATTGTGTCTTCATCTTCTTCTTCATGGTTATATATGAATTTCTTGTTTTTCATTTTTCCTTCCCAATATAATTTGTACTGGTCTCAAGACCTTGCCATTTCTTTTGTAGCCTTTTCGAGTTACTTGTATGATTGCGTCTTGTTCACCTTCTGCTATTGCAATTGCTTCATGCAGTTCAGGATTGTACATTGTTTCTGTTATTTCTTGAACGCCTTCTTGTTCGAAGATTTTGTTCAGTTGATTGTAAATGAGTTCTATTCCTTTGTCAGCTTTTGGGATGCGCTCAAAGTTGTCTTTGACTTCAAGGAATTGGAGCAATAGTTTGTTTTTTGTGAGGTCTATTGTTATGATTCTTTCTTTTTCCACTCTTGCTCGATAATTGATAAAATCTGCTTGCAGTCTTTGAAGTTGTTCGAGATACTCTTGTTCCTTCGTTACTACTGTTTCTTGTGTTTCTTCCATTTTGCTGGTTGAGCTAAGCTCTACATGATTGTTATGAGTATTAACTAGTATTTAAGGCTTTTGCTTGTTTGAGCCTTGCACATAAAATAGTTAGAACTCTATACTAGATATCTTTTACAACAAAGACTATTACTTTTTTCCCTGTATACCTCTTCAAAAAAGGTATCACTGCTCCATTCCCACTAGGTTTTACTCTGAGATTCTTCCCTGCAGCATCTGTTGAAAACATACCTATTGCATTGTCTATTCTTATTTTTGTACTCATAAGTACATCTAAATTGTAGCCAAACTCTTTTTTGGAGCTTTTTGTATTGTTTTTTTCCATTTTTCCTCAATTTCTTATTTTAATTTAAAATCTATATCTGCAATTATTTCTACACCTATTGTTTCTTGGACTAAACGCACTTTTAACTCATCAATACAATCTTCTAAATCTTTAAATACAAGATTTAATACAATGATTATTGCTGATATTGAATCTTCTATCTCACCTTTATAGCAACCTGTTGTTTCTGTAAGAGTAAAATTATCCCAGTATCGGGATAAAATCTTCTCAATTTTAGCTTTATATTCATGAGATATCATTTTTGTCTTGTTGTCTGCTCCAATATAGAGTATTATTTTTGTGGTCATTTGATGCATCTCCTTTTCTGATCATCAAAAACAATCTCTGGATATACTTAGTATAGACTAACTCCTATTTATACTTTTCTATAAAGAGATTTGTTTTTGTGTACTAAAAATACTTTTTCTAGGAATAAAAAGGCTTCTAAGAAAAATCCGGAAGATTTTCGGATTCTCCTCTATACACCCTAGATGTAAAAAGAACTAACACAACTCTCTCTTCAAAGTCTTATGTGCGATATTAATCTCTTGGAATAGTTCCAAATTACCACCAAGATCAGGGTGATGCACTTTAGAAAGATCCTTGTAGGCTTTGTTAATGAGATCTACGTCAAAGGTGTCTGTAGGTAAACCCAAGGTTTCTCGTGCTTGTTTTCTTCGCAGTTCAATATCTCTTTCTTCCATAAACTCAGCAATACATTCTTCTTTTGTTTTCTTCCCTTGAAGGATAGCTTGTACTTCTGCTTCAATGATTTGAGAAACTAAAGAAAGATTTTCTATGTAACGTAGGGAAGTATAGGAAAAATAGAGATGTTGGCCATCAAGATAACAAGAGACAGATGCAGGAGATTTCCTAATAACAAGAGATTCTTCTCTTATCATAACTTGTTCTTCACGAATACCCAATTTTTTGAGATTTTGAAGGATAGTATTTTTTAGTTGCAATGCTTTTCTTGCAGACGCTTGCTTCATATCAAATACAGGAAAATCATAGTTCCTTATTTTTATGCTTGCCATAGACTTTTGTCGTTTTTCCCTCTTTATAAATCTATCTCTTGTTGTTCCTTCTTAGGGGCTACATTAACTCTTTGAGGACAGGGATATCTAGGTACTTATATCCACAGGGTTCAAACAAGCCTTAAGATACTCTTCTGACATACTCCAACCACTAAAGTGATTGGGTTCTAAAGTTACTCGGTTTCACGAGCAGAGCTTCTTTAGGGATATCAGTGTTCCCTTTCTGCAAATCACTTTCTTTGCAGAATTGATTTATGCCTTTTTGTAGACATCTAACAAAACTCACATGTTTTGCCTTTTGCCATAAGAGAAGACTTTTTCTTTGCTGTTTTTTTCACCGTTTTCTTTTTTGCTGCCATTGGATCACCTCCCCTTTTGTTAAGTATTTTTTCTATTTAAAAGTATTGCAAGAGGAAGGAGAAGGAAAATGTCTATGTGCACCAGAGTACACCAAGCACAGATCGCTCCTATTTTCCACTCAGCATAGAGTAAATAGAAGACAAAGAGAAAACCTGAAAGAGCCCAAAGTACAAGTGACAGTTTTGCAAAAGATTTTTTTCTGTAGGCAAAGAAAAGAATTACTAAGAATACCAGAAACCAAAAGACACCGTAAAAAGCTATAGGAATATGAAAGAGTTCTGCATAGGAGCTTTGACTCACTAAGGAACAAGAAACTGTTGAAGACATGTCACAGAAAGCAGGTTCCTGTGCTAATGCATAATGGTGTTGGACTAAATAGAGAGAAAGAACAAGACCAAAAAACCCTAAAATGGTCATGAGCATAAGGATGGTTTTTCTTTGCATTCTTCCATAGAAAATGAGAAGATTAAAATACTTATCGTCTTAGATTTCAATTATGAATACAGAAACAATAGAGAAAGTTATTGCTATCTTAGAAACAGAAGCAAAACACTGGCAAGTTCCCATTATTACACTTATTGCACAAACGAAAAAAGATCCATACAGAGTTCTTATTGGGACTGTCTTAAGTTTACGAACCAAGGATCAAGTCACGGCAAAAGCTTGTGAGAAACTCTTTGCAGAAGCAGACACACCAGAGAAAATGTTGAAACTTTCTGAAAAAAAGATTGAAGAGTTGATTTACCCCACAGGATTTTATAAAACAAAAGCAAAGAATATTCTTCTTATTTC
>CAYJSK010000040.1:0-9014 GCA_964372745.1 Candidatus Woesearchaeota archaeon | reverse complement strand
TTCATCTATACCCTAAAATAGTTTAGGATATAGACTTCTTGGCTACGAAGTTAAAACTTTGTAGATTTGCTTGTCAAAGGCTTTTCCGTTTTAAAACCACACTTTTTACAGTATTGCACATTATACATGCCGTCAGGAAATTTTTGCTGTCCCACATGCAGTGGACCTTTACATTCTGGGCAGTGAGTAAGCATACAGAAATAAAAAGAAATGGCCTTTTATTAATGTTTTGGGATCTGAATACCCCTCATTGGGATAGCTTTTGACCAAGAATGAGTTTACACTTTTGTATCACTAAAAAGCAAATAATATAAACAAGAACATCTAGGATAAAAGCCATGGATAAAAAAAAGAAGGTGCATCACATTCATCCAGAGGATGTTGTCCAACTTGTTTTTGGTGCCTTAATTTTTGGCATCCCTGCAGCATACACACAAGAAACTTGGGACTTAGGTACAAGCCTAGGTTTCTTCAACTACTTTTTCCTTTTCTTACTTTCTACTTTGCTTATTGCCTTGATTGTTTTCCACACAGGCTATCATATACATAATATTAAAACACTAGAACATCTCTATGTGCGAAGAGTGCTTCTTTCCTACCTCTTTATTTTTCTCTCCTGTACGACTTTTCTTGTATTCATTGGCAAAGCCCCTTGGATGACAGATCCACTTGTCGCTTTACAAAGAACTATTATGATTGCTGTTCCAGGTTCCATCTCAGGAATAACTGCTGACATTATTCGTTAATCTTTTTTGGTATAGTTTTCAATCATCTCAAGAAGGAGTTTTGTTGCAAGATGTGCAGTTCTTTGATCATGGTCATACCCTGGAGTGAGTTCCATAATATCAAAACCAACAACATCATATTCTTTCAATATTCTTTTCAAAAGAAAACTCACCTGAGATAAATGTAATCCTCCAGGTGAAGGATGTGCAACGCCAGGAGCAAAGCTTGGGTCAAAGACATCAAGATCAACAGAAATATACACTTTTCCTTTTACCTTTTTGCGAATCTCTTCCCACACAAACTCTAAGCCTTTTTCACTACATGCTTCTGCAGAGATAATCCCCAGTGATTCCTTCTTAATAGACTTTAACTCTTCAATGGCTTTTTCTCGAACACCAATTTGGAAGCATCTCCCTAGATTGAGTTCTATATCCGTAAGCACAGATCCATAATAGCCTTGCAAAGAAGCAATCACATCCTCATGTGCATCAAAATACAGCACTGTCACATCAGGAAATTGTTTTATTATTTCTGCAGTAATAGAATGATCGCCTCCAAGAACAAGAGGTATTTTTCCTTTGAGAACTTCTATAACCTTTCCTAGTTTTTTCTTTTCTACATTCCCATAGTCATGGATTTTTTGTTTCATAACAACAGGACTTGCTTGTGCAAAAGAAAAAGTTCCTTTTCTCTTAAAAACGCATCTCTCATAAGCCACTTTACGAATGGCATCTGGTCCTCTCTTGGATCCTGTGCGTGGAGACTTATTTCCAGACTCATCAGCCACCCCTATAAGCACAAATTCTGCTTCTTGTAAGGGTGCTTGTGCATAGACAAATTTCATAGAAACAATCAAGAAAATATGCTTTAACTCCTTTTCGTTCTTTGAGAACCACCTTTTTTATACACGCGAAATCGTCTTTTCAGCTTTCCTTCCTTTTTACTCTTCCTCTGGTCTTCAGAAGTGTATGCTCCCATAAATAATAAGTAAATAAAGAAATTAAAATACTTTACGAAAAAAGTCTTCTTTCTGTAAGGCGATGAAGTTCTTCTCCTGTGAGTAAATCTAGTGGTTCTTGATTTCCAGAACTTGCTTCATCAACAGCAAATTGCAATCGTGTATCAAGGCCGCGTTCTTCTTCATCAAGATCATACTCTTGTTCTTCAACTATAGGCCTTGGAGCAACAAAGCTTGCAAGACGCAGCCCTTTGACTTCTCTATCATAGCTGAGATCAAATTGAGTGAGTGTCTCTAAGACTTCTGGGTCCATAACGGTGAGCAGTTTCCTTTCTCTGATCCATTCTGGAGTTCTTTCAGATCTTCTATAGTCAGCAACAACACCATCTGTAAATTTCACCACTTCTAATCTTGGTCTTTGTTGTTTGTAATAGGTAACAGGCCCTAATTCTTGTGCCTGTCTTTCTAATCCAAGGAGTTTGATTCTTCTTCGAATTTGCTCTTGTGTTCCTTGTCGTGAAGGCTTAAAAGGTCCTTGATCCCAATGATAGAACACAGAACCATCAAACACAGAAACGCACGCAACTCCTTCTTGTCTGTTAAGAAATCGCATAAATTCAGAAAGTGCTTTCTGTTCTGGTTTGTAACTCACATCACTATGGACAACGATAAGATATTTCTCTCTCTCTCTTTTTAAAGAAATACATCTTTTTTCTTCAGGAATATCATAGTCAAATGCAGAATCTGGAGAAATGGAAGAAAAGCTCCCTCGACTACGTAATTCCTCTACTAAATAGTCTTTAATGGCATCCCGTTGTCTGTGTCCCATATCTATAAACCTCTCACATACTATTCCTCTTCGTCATCCTCGTCTTCTTCGCCTTCAAGTTCTTCCCAAAGGGCTTCTTCAGCTTCATCAAATTCTTCTTCTGTGATGATTCCTTTCTTAATCAGTAAATCAAGAAGTGCATCAATTTTATTGTATGCTGCAATAGCAACTTCTTCTGTGTCTAAGTTTTCATGGTCATGCTCTTTCATGGTATTTCTCCTTGCTAGCAAAAACTTAATGCTTCTTTAAAAATCTTTCCAATCTATCCATTGCCTTGACAATCTTGTGATATTCTGTCGCATAGCTCAAGCGAATGTATCCTTCTCCTCCACTGCCAAATTCTGTCCCCGGCACAACAGCGACCTTCCCTTCTTTCAAAAGTTTCTCTGTAAAAGTCAAGCTTTTCATTTTTGTAGACTGAATATTTGCAAAGGCATAAAATGCTCCCTCAGGTTTCAGGGTTGCTAAACCAAGCTCATTCAGTCTTTGAACTAAAAATACTCTTCTTCGATCATATTCCTTTCTCATCTTTTCAATATGTTTTGGATGCATAGAAAGAGCTTTCACTCCAAGAAGTTGAGACACATGGGGTGCACACAGGCTCATATAATGGGTTGACTTTTCCATAGCCTGAATCATCTTTTCTGGTCCTTGAACGTAACCTAAACGAAAACCACATAAGGCATAAGACTTAGAAAAAGTATAGAAGCTCAAAGTATAGTCTTTCATCCCATTGAAACTCCCAATAGAGATATGTTTCTTCCCATCATAGATCAATTTTTCATAGGCTTCATCCGAAAAAAGATACAAGTCTTTATCTACAGCAATATCTGCAATTTCTTCAAGAATTTTTTTACTCAAGATAGTCCCTGTAGGATTGGAAGGTGTATTCAAAAGAATGATACGTGTTTTTTTTGTAATTGCTTTTCTCATCAGGTCTGGATTGATCACCCACTTTTCTTCTTCTTTCAATGGAACATAACGAGGGACTCCATTCACAAGCTCAATTGCTGGTCGGTATCCTAAATAGCCTGGGTTTGAAAGAACAACTTCTTCACTGGGGTCTAAAGCAGAGAGAAACCCTGCAAATAATGCTTGCTGAGAACCTGCTGTAACAAGAATATTTTTTGGGTCAGTTCGTATTTTATTATCCTTGTATAATTTCTGTGCAAGTGCTTCTCGTAACTCTGGTATTCCCAGTCCTGAAGTATAATGATTGAGTTTGTTCTTTTTATGTTTGCGTACAATCTTTTTCAGTTCTCTTACAAGTGGCCGAGGCATATCAAAGTCTGGCTCACCAATACTCAAAGAAAGAGTTTCTGTACTTTCAGATGCGAGTCGTGTAAGCTTCTCAATAATCGTACTGGGAAGATCACGCTCTCGTTCAGACACCTCTTTCATCATATCTTTTAAATAAACCTAATTAAAATAGTTTTTGGAAAGTACAAAGAAATGGATACAAATGATGTGCCCTTACACTTGTAGAAAAAGAAGAATACTCTGGAACAAAAATTCCTGTAGATATGGAAGAGCAAAAAAAGCCTTTTTAGAAGAAGTGTATCCTCAGAAATGGTTCAAAGAGTTAGACGATTTCTATCCAAAAGAAATCTCCACAAAAGAGGTGAATAGATTACTCAAAGAATATACCCCCGGAATAAATCGTTTACTAAACTATACCAATCAGAAGAACGAAAACCTTTATAACTTTCAGGTCATTATATAATCATGCAAAATCTCCAGAAACTCCTAGGGGATGTCTTCAATCCTCAAAAAGGAGAAAATATAATTATTCTCAATGACTTTCCTTCTATAGAAAAAAAAGTAGACCTTGATTTTATTCAAAGAAGAGATATGGCCCATGTCTGGTACAAAGCATTTGAAGAGCTTGCAAAGAAAGTAAAGTGTACAGTCGAACCCATTATTTATATTGAACCCACTGGTGGTGATGGTGCACCTTTACCAGAGCAAGCACAACAAAACAAAAAGAAAATAGATCTCCATAAAAAAATAAACACTTTAGGGAAAAAAGATATTGTTCTTGCAATAACACGCTTCTCTGCAACAGGTCCTCTGGAATCAAAAATAAACAAACAAAAATTTCGCTGTGCGAGCATGCCTGGGGTCACGGCAGATATGTCAGCATTAACTGCAGATTATAAAATCGTTGCAAAAAAAGTAAAAGTCCTTGCAAAAAAACTTACGGACGCAGAAGGCGCATTAGTTACTTTTTCCACAGGCCATGAAGTATATTTCGACTTACGAAACAGAAATGCCTTTAAAGATGATGGAGACTGTACAAAACCTGGGCAAGCAATTAATTTTCCTTCAGGAGAGGCATACATTGCTTTGTACGATGAGCGTGGCTCAAAAACGCATGGCTTTATTCCTGTATACTATGAAAATCATTCCTTAGTCTATGAAGTAAAGGAAAATAAAATTATTGATGTCATAACGGACTCTTCCAAATCAAAAGAAATGCAAAACTATTTCGCTGAAGACCCTGCACGAGCGAACATTGCAGAGCTTGGTCTGGGTTGTAATGATAAAGCAGTATACATTAATAACGTCTTACAAGATGAAAAAATTGAAGGCCTTCATTGGGCCTATGGGTACAATGATTATATGGGTGGCACAGTAGGAGTCTCAAATTTTAAAAATCCTTCTGATGCAGTACATATAGATATAATTTATACGAAAGAAGCAAAGATAAAAATCAAACAAGTAAAGGTATTTTATCCAGGAAATAAACAAGAAATTATTATGGAGAACTCAAGGTTTTCGTTTAATGTACTCAAAGAATTTGAAAAAGTTTAGAAATCTTCTTCTTCATCATCAGTATCTTCATCTTCAGAGTAATCTTCTTCTTCAGCCATGCGTTTCTTAACTTTTATTTTCTCAATTTTGATACATTCTACTGGGCAAATAGCCGCAGCTTCTGCATTGGTTATATACTCTTCTTCAGAAATTTCTGTTTTCTTAGGCTTTGCTTTAAACTCTCCATTCTTTTCAATAAGTTCCCAATTTTCTGGGCATACAGAGGTACAAGCACCGCTACCAATACATACTTTTCGATCAAAGAGGATTTTATACTTTGCCATAAACTAGATAGCTAAATCTCTATTTTTAAAGCTTTCGACAGGATCTTGCTAAACCTCAAAGTAAATATTTATAAACTAATGAGGAGAAGCAAAAATGGTGCAAGAAAATCAAGATATTTTTGATCAAGCAAAAGCTATTCATGAACAAAGCTTTGGAAAAGAAGTTGCTTTCGAGCGTGCAATATTTTTTAGTTGTGGCTGTAGCATTGGCGACTGTACTTTTTGTTATATGAGCACACAACCATACGGAAAAAATCCTCAAGAAACGAGAAGAACAACAGAATCTATTCTTGCAGAGTTTATTCTTGCAAAAAATCTTGGCTGGGATATTGGTTTTTTTACAGGAGGTATTGGGGCTTTTTCACCGGATGAAATTGAGTTTCTAATTAGAGCTGCATCTGAAATTGCTGGGGAAAAACTTTGGCTTTCTATTGGTCCAGTAGCAAAGCCTTTCCTAAAAAAATACAGCCCTTATATTCGTGGTGTCGTGGGTTCTACAGAAACCATAAACCCAGAACTCCATAAAAAAGTCTGTCCTTCAAAACCTCTTGCTCCCTATGAGAAAATGTTTCTTGAAGCAAAAGAGCTTGGCTTAGACTGTGCAATGACTTTCATTGTTGGCATGGGGGAAAAAAGAGAAGATATAGATTTGTTAAAGCCTTTTATTCAGAAATATAATATAGATAAAATTCATATCTATGGCCTCATCCCTCAAAAAGGAACGATGTTTGAGCATGCGCCCATTCCTAGTGCTGAAGAACAAGCATGGTGGATAGCTCAGTTACGAGTCGCTTTTCCAAAATTAGACATCCAATGTGGCATTTGGGAAGATCGAACAGAGAGGATTTCTCTTCTTGTATCTGTAGGTGCAAATTCCATTTCCAAGTTTCAAGCAACAAAACTTTTTGCCTTAAGACAAGCACAAGAAATAGAAACACAAGTCCAAAGTACAGGAAGAACTTTCAAAGGTTCATTAACAAAAATACCTGAAGTAGACTGGGAGAATGAAGTAAACAAACTTTCTTTAGATGAAGAACTAAAAGAAAAAATAAAAGAAAAACTCAACAATGAATATCTCAAAAGAATGAAAAAAAATATACAAAGCTCTAGTCTTGTGGCAAAAGTTGTTTCTTAAAATAGCTCACAGGCCTCTTATCGCTAATAATAGTTTCTGTGATAACAAACTTTTTGTCTTCTGTAAGATACATACGATACTGCACCTTCCCTTTTGTAAGAATATGGTTCACCATAGTTTCATCCTCCCTTTGCTCTGATAAAGAAAGCCAACTTTTTAAAGATTTGTAAATACAATGAGAGGGGGAAATTCGTACAAAAAGAAAAGAAAAACTTACTTTGTGAATACTTTCTGCAAAAATTCAAATGCTTGTAGCGTATGTTTTGCTTCAGCAAGAGGAAAAATAATCTCTCTAGGTTCATGTGTAAGTACCTTCTCTTGTTGTAAACTTTTCAGAAGTGGACCTAATCGTTTCTGGTAACTGTCATAATCTTTAAACAAACAAAAGCTCACAAGCTCATAAGAACTTCCAACAAGAAATGCTGCTTCTGGAAGATTTTGAAATTCTTGTAAGGCTTTACTATCTCCATGAAAATGTAAATGGATAAGAACTCCCAGTTGTAAACCTAACGCATACCAGTCTGGAATCTGTATGTGTTGAATAAGTTCATAGTGAATCAATCTCTTTTTAATACTCCCGATAGTTGCTCGTGAAAGCTTTGTTTTTTGAGAAAGTTCTTCATTAGTTAGTCGAGGGTACTGCATCCATGCGAGCATGACTTCTTTTTCTTTTTTTCGAAGTATGCGTATTTTCTTATTTTTTCTTCTTTGAGGGATTGCTGGAACGTGAAGAATCTGAGAGAGATAATTCTGCGTCTGCATAAAACGATAGGTTTTGACCATTTCTTGAGGGAAATAACATTGTTCTATAGGAATATGAGAATCGATACTTTTGAAAAGTGCCGTCCATGCTTCAAATGGTTCTTTAAGCGTATGCAGTTGTTCAGCAAAACACATACTAAATCCCTTCATATCAGAAGAAAAAGAAAAAACATACTCAGGAATTTTGAGTTCTTTTGGCCGCATTTCCATTCTCTTTGCATAGTCTACTGGTTGTAATTTTCCATAGTCTCCATAAATAATCCCTATAAGAGGAATCTGTATTTTTTCAAAATGAGGAAAGAGATACATAGTGTAGAGTCCTTCTTTCTCAAGAAAATGCCTCGCAAGAGTAACAGTGCTTCTTCGCATATGCAAAAGTTCTGCAATCTGTCTGTCATTATACTCTGGGTAAGCATTGAGTGCACAAAAAACTTTTTTTTGCGTTTGTGTGAGCTTCATAACAAAATGCTAGAAGTGAAAGAAATATATAACTTTTTTGTTTGCGTACTCTTTGTACAATTTGGATAAATAGAACCTACATCTTGTTAAGCACAAAATAAAACAAAATGCCTCAAAAAACCTAACACATTGTTAAATTATTGAGGGGTTTTTATGTACAAAATGCATAAAAATTTCTATCGATAATATGCAAAACTCTATCCAAATGTTTAAATAATCCAATCTCTAAGGATATAACTTGAAAAGAGATGTTATCACCCTTCCTAAAAAAACTCCTATTTGTACGCCAGTTTTTCATGACTGATGGAAAGATCGAGATTCTTGGGGAAAAACAAATTATGCTTCCTCATTCTGCCATTTTAAGTCTTCAACATCCAGAAATGTTTGATACAGTGAGTAAAGAAGTCAAGGCATCTATGGTTTTATATGGCAAGAAAATGGGCTCTTCTTCAAGTGGTATGACAAAGTCTGTGCAAGATATTTATGAAACCATGGGCTTAGGCAAGATGGAGATTATTAAACTTGATTCAGATAAAAAAGAAACTGTTTTAAGGATAGTGAATATGACCTTTACAGACACAACCCTTGTAGAAGGAGTCTTGTGTGGTTTATTTTCCTTTTTGTTCAATAAAGAGTTAACAAGGAAAAATATTGTTGTCACAAAAAAAACAACTTATTTTGATATAACAATAAAATGAGGTGAAAACATGGCAAAAACAAATATAACAACAGGATTAGGATTTTCAAAAAGTGATGACTCCTACAAAGCTGCAAAAGAAGCAGCAACAACTGCATTAAAAGGATTAAAAGGCAAAGCCCCAAAATTATCTTTGGTCTTTTATGCAGGAGCAAAATACAAATCTGAGCAAATCAATAAAGCCCTTATGGAAGTATTTAATGGCACAGAGTTTATTGGTGGATCTACGGATGCAGTGATTTACAAAGATAATATCTATGCAGAAGGGATAGTGATTGCTTCTATGTATTCAGATTATCTCCATTTTGGAGTTGCCTCTGTAGATAATGTCTCAAAAAACCCAAAACAAT
>CAYJSK010000039.1:0-9059 GCA_964372745.1 Candidatus Woesearchaeota archaeon | reverse complement strand
TTGCATTGAGACCGAGAGTAGTAATGCCTCCACTTAAAACAATGGCAAATGCTATGGAAATACAAACCCATGCTTTTGTGAGATCTCTTATTTCTATCTTTGAAAAGGTGATTCTCATATCATTTGAGAGTTTTCTAGGATATTTAAACTTTTTTACTCATATCGCAATGCATCAATAGGTTTGAGTCTTGAAGCTTGCCAAGCGGGGAGAATACCTGCTATAATACCCACAACAAAGGCAAAGACCAAGCCAAAGAGAAGCACAAGTGGTTCTAAAGTGATATGGATCGTAAAGCCAGCATTTTTAGAAAATGGGCCGATAGCAAGTGCTAAGCTTGCTCCAATAAGCACTCCAAGAGCTCCACCTACCAGACCAATGAGCCCAGATTCAATGAGAAAGATGCTGAGAATATCTTTGTTTTGTGCACCTACTGCTTTCATAATGCCAATTTCTTTTGTTCTTTCTAATACTGATGTATACATGGAGTTCATGATTCCTATCGCACCAACAATAAGAGAAATTGCAGCAATTCCTACAAGGACAATTTGCATAATTCCTAAGACTTGACCAATTTGCTCAAGAATTTGTGACGCTGTGAGCACTTGGAAATTTGTGTCATCTCTTTTTCGTTCCAATTCTTTTTCTATCTTTTCTTGCAGCTGAGGAATGTCGGCAGTATTCTTTACTTGTGCAATGATTAAATCCACACTTTCTTGTTCCCCAAAGAGTTCTCGTGCATCATCTAAAGGAATAGAAATTTGGTTATCATCTTGTGCGTTCCCTAACTCTTCTAGAATCCCTATGACACGAAACTCTATATGGCCTAAAGTTATTTTATCCCCAGCATGAATGTCTTTTTTAAACATGTCTGTTGCTACTCTTGAGCCTATGATTGCAACATGTGTTTCTCCTTCTTGAATATTTCTTCCTTGTTCTATCTCAATACTTGTATCTTTGTAGAAGTCTTCATAGTATTCTGAAGGAATGCCTCCTATTTGTGTAAATGAGGTTTCTTCTTTATAGTTGACTTCTCCTGCACGAAAAAGGCCTGGAATGACATAGTCAAAGCCAGATATTTTTTCTATGGTTTCTACATCTTCTGTTGTTAAGCCTTGGGAAAGTGTTCCTGGTCCTTGAAAACCTTTTGCAGAAATGAGAATTCTGTTTGCACCAAAACTTTCAAATTGCTCTTGAATCGTACCTTCTAAACTTCTTGAAAGTGTTATTAATGATATGATTGCTGCAACGCCTATGACAATGCCTATGACTGTCAACCAAGAACGTAGTTTTCTATGGCGAATACTCTTTAATGCTAAAGTAAAATAATCAATAAACATTTTTTTTCTTTCTCTTTCTTTTGAAGAAAAGCATGCATAGGATGAGTACAACTAGGAAGAGGAGTATCCATGTAAATGCATGACTCTCTTGTGTTAAACCTAGTTCTCTTGCTTGTTCTTCTGTATAGACTGTTAAAGATAATTCTACTTCTTCTGTAAATAGTTCATTCTTTGCATCACGATACTCTATCTCAAGTTCAAGCTCGGTACTTTCTTTGAGAGGGATTATCGTAAACTCTTCTGTTTCAAAATCAGCACTATCAACATCCCCAATATATACCTCACTTGCGGAAAGAATCTCATAGTCAGAGTTTTCTTTTAGCTTTATTTGTAAAAATTTTATTTGTGTTAAACCTGTATTGATGACTTTTACAATAATTTTTCCTTGTTCATTTTGCATGAGAAGGTCAGAGCTTTCTGCAAAAACTTGGATACTTGCTTCTGTGCTTACTTCAATGCTTATAAGAGAACTCTTGCTTGTATTTTCATAGCTTATCGTTACAGGAATTTTGTAGGTTTGTGCTTCTGCACTTGATAATGCTTGAAGTTGGAAAGAAATCGTTTCTTCTTCATTTTCTTGAATCTCTTCTATAATTTGTTCACTGGAAGAATCTATAGGGGCAAAAGGAAGGTCGGTGAGATCCAAACTGATAAGGATACTATCTATGTCATCGTCACCTACGTTTTCTAAAGTTATTTTTAGTTCTAATTCTTCTCCAGGTTGTACAGTGTCTGCAGAAAAAGATTCTATTGCAATTTGTGCAGAGACTAAAGGCAGAGCTAGTAGTAGCATCATTACGATGAACTGTTTTCTCATTGTGCCTCCATGATTTTTCCATCTTTTAATAGAATAATTTTATTTGCGAGTTTTGTTAATTCATTATTGTGTGTGACAAGAATTATTGTTTTTCCCTCTTTGTTGAGTTCTACTAAGAGAGTCATGATCTCCACACCTGTTTTTGTATCCAGATTTCCTGTGGGTTCATCTGCAAGGATTATATCGGGATCATTGATGAGAGAACGAGCAATAGCAACTCTTTGTCTTTGGCCTCCAGAAAGCTGGTTTGGCAAATGATTTATTCTTTCCCCAAGGCCTACTTGCTGGAGTAATTCTTTTGCTTTTTGTATGCGAATGGATCGTGGGACATTTTGAAAGGTCATAGGAAGAGCGACATTTTCTAATGCATCCAAGCTTGGAATGAGGTTAAAGGTTTGAAAAATGAAGCCAATCTTTTTCCCACGTATTTGTGCGAGTTCACTTTCTTCTAGATTCTGGATGTTTATGTTATTGAGGTAGATATTTCCTTTACTGGCTGTATCTAGGCAGCCTACCAAGTTCATTGCTGTGCTTTTTCCTGAACCTGATGGACCAATCAAAGCAACGAAGTCTCCTTTATGTATTGATAATGAAATGCCATTTATCGCCGCAACTTGTTCTCCTCCTAAAGGGTAGATTTTATACACATTTTCTAATTTGAGAAGTTCCATAGAAAAAATAATTTTTAAAGGGTTTATTAATGTGTTGGGATCCGAATAGCCCTCAGCTGGGGATAGCTTTTGACCGAGAATGAGTTTACATAATTAGTTTATTTATAGTGAGTAGTAAAAAAGAGTTAATCATGTGTGTACACAAATAACCTTTTCTCTTTATCATCTAGTTTACAAAAAAATTGTCTTTCAAACTGTATAACTTCGCCTTCTTTTACATCTTTTACTGCTTTCTCTGCTTTTCCTTTTATGAGAGATCCATCACTCATGAGAATTTGTATATCAATTGCATCTTTCACAGGAACACAGTGGATAATCTTTGCTTTAAGATCGGGATCATATTCTTCTGAAATATATTTTTGGTCTTTGAAATTAAACAAATGCATAAAACGATAGACTTTTCCTTTTTCTAGATCATCTTGCACATAAAAGTTTTCATCAAAATGTAAAGTCTTCACCCCCATTTCTTTATGTTCAGGATGTAATGGTGCTTTTGCTTGCTTTAAGGTATTCTCTATCTTTATTTTTTTTGGATCTTTGACAAAGAAATATCTTTTTGTCGTAGGATCAATTATTTTTCTATTGATAGAAGCAATGACAGACCAATCCAAGTTTGTTGCTGTCGGAGATAAACCTACTTCTAAGACTAGTTCATAAAAGGTTTCTGGAACAATACCACGACGACGCAGAGCTTTCAAAGTCATAAGTCTTGGGTCATCCCAGCCTTCAACTTCTCCTTTTTCTATCATTTCTCTGATCACACGACCTTGTGTCTCAAAACCATGCACAGTCATCCTTCCATATTGCAAGACTTCTTGTTTTTTGAATCCTAAAATCTTTTTTATATAATCCTGTAGCTCAATACGCATCTCTCCAAACTCGTTACTTCGTAAAATGTGTGTGACTCCTGTAATTTCTTCTCCTATCACTGTTTCAAAGTCGTAGGTTGGCCAGACAACATATTTGTCTTTTGTGAGTACATGTGGAGCCTTGACAATTCTAAAGAGAACAGGATCGCGCATCACTGCATTCGTACAATCAATTTCTCCTATTAAGCGAAGAGTTACATCTCCTGCTTGGTATTTTTTTGCACACATGTCTTTCCAAAGAAACATATTCTTTTCTGCAGTTTGTGTTCGATGCTCACAGATCTTTGCATGCATTCTAAAATTACTTACCTTATCCTTATCACAAAAACATACATAGGCTCGCTCTTTTTGTATAAGTATTTCTGCATACTTGTAAAAAGTTTCCATTTCTTGTGAAGCGATCAGAGTTTTATCTGGAGCAATGCGTAACCAGAGAAAGTCTTCATATAAGGAGTCATAATATTCTTTCTTTGCTTTTTCTGGGTTTGTATCATCTAAACGCAAGATGCATTTTCCCTTGTATTTTTTCGCATACATGTAATTTATGAGAAAAGACATTGCATGACCCAGGTGGAGATATTTACTGGGCTCTGGAGGCATTCTTGTCACTACAAGGCCATGGACATTTTGAAGTTCTGGTAAGTCTCTCTTCTTCTTCTCTTTTTTTTCTTCAAGAAGCTCTGGAGCAATTTTTTTTAATTTATTTTTTTGTTCTTCTAGAGAAAGGCTATTGACTTGTTTAACAATCTCTTGAATTTTTTTAGAAAGTTCTTTTGCTTGTTCTTTCAGAGTAGGATTTTCTGCAAATAATTGCCCCAGAACTGCTCCAGCATTTGCTTTTCCTTGGAACTTTAGAGCATTATACAAAGCAAACTTTTCTATCTCTTTATCCATACTGTTATAATTAAAGCAAGAATTTATAAAGATATTCTTCTTTTCCCTCCTTTATGCAACAGGTACGGTTTTATAATAGCAAGGAAAGAAAAGGACTTTTTCAACAGTTAAAAGAACAATTTGGTGTAGAAAAAGAATGTGATGTACTCTTTTTTGAAAACTCGCAAGATAAGATTTTTCTTTTGAGTAAAGATTTTGCTCATATCAATCCTCAGGGAATGCGCATTAATAATTCTGGGATGTATTTTGCAAAAAAAGAAAGAGAAGGCTTACGTCTTAGCATAGAGGGAGCACAAATGCTTGATATACGAAAGAATATTATTCCTGTGAATAAAGCACAGGCAGAACTGTGGATGAAAGGAGAGGATATTCCTTTGACAGGGCATGAAGGTTTTGTTGTTTTGCAGCATGATACAGATATTCTTGGTTGTGGGATGCTTAAGAATGATGTGCTGAGGAATATGGTTCCGAAAGAAAGACGATTGCATAGTATTACTACATCCCTTGATGAAGAAGAGAATCAATAGATATCGACTATTTCTATAATGAACTCTTTATCTTCCCCTTTATACACAATTTTATCTCCCCTAGTAATTGCTGTTGACTCATCTAAGCGTGTTTCTCCTTGGCCAAAACTAAAGCCAAAAAAAGAAAGACTCGTTTTGAGAAAACTAGGTTTGGGTGGAAGAGGGGTATAAAGATAGTTTTTTCCGTTGGAAAGCAGTTTAAATCTCCCTTGTTCTGCTTCAAGAAAGGTATATTTGTTTATGTTGTAGATGTATCCTTTTGTTTGTTTATTTCTTCCAAAAGTGAACTCTTTTACTTCATTTTCTACCTTTATTATACCAACAATCTTTTGCTGCCAGCGTTTTGTTTCCTTAGAAAAAGTTCTTTCATACAAACGAAGTGATAAGACCATGTTTTTATAAAGGATATTTCTTATTATAAAGGTTTTCTTTAGAAATTTATTTAAAGAGAGATTTTATTTTTTCTTTTATGGGATATTTTGACTATAGAGAAGGTGTGGATAGTGTTTGTGGGAAGAGTGATATTGAAGCACTGCTTACTATGAATAAACCCACGGTGTTTCATGTTGCTGGAAGAGATTCCTCACGAGCTGTTCTTGTCTCAACATTACTTCATGGAAGAGAACCATCTGGATATCGTGCCTTTTTGGGAGAAGTTTCTCAGCCAAGAGATTATGCTATGGACGTCTATTTTTCTGTAGGAAATGTTCGTGCTGCACAGATACAGCCTTATTTTAGCCATAGAGATGTTCCTGGAAAAGAAGATTTTAATCGTGTGTGGGTTGATACTCCTACAACGGATGATCAGAGAACAGCTGTAGAGATGACACGATTCTTTGAAGAATTACCATTGATTGGCTTCTTAGATATTCACTCGTATATTGCAAAAACTATTCCTCCCCATGGAGTTATTCCTGCAATGAATTTTGCGACAAAAAGTCTCATACAAAAGCTCGCTCCTAGTGCATTCCTTATGGATATGAACTTAGGAACACTGCTTGAAAGAATGGGAAAAAAGACTGTTGCTGCTCTTGTGGAGACTGGAATTAATAATAGCCTTGAAGCAGATAGATCTGCATATGTTGCACTACAAAGTTTTCTTCACGCAATGCATGTTAAGGAAGGTTCTGCAATAGGGTATCAAACACGATTTTATCATCAAGGGATTCAATTTAAAGTTAGAGAGGATGTTTCTGTGACGTGGGCAAAAGAGAGAAAAGAAAATGTTATGCTTACTCTCAGAGAAGATCTTGATACTTTGAACCATACACTTGTTGATGAAGGAATACTTTTTGCTTGGGCAGATTCTTTAGATGTTCTTACGACAAATGATGCTCATAGAAGTGTTGAAGATTATTTTACTTTAAACGAAGGAATTGTTCGTGTGAAACAAAAGGTTGTTCCCAATTTTCTAAACATTGAAGAAAAGATTATGAAGCGTGGTGGGTTTTATTTCTTTCAAGAGTTTAACTCAAGTGCCTGAGCTTCCAGTCGTATTTTTTTAGATTTCCTTCTGCAAAAAATGTGGGATGATGACCCTTTTTATGCACAAGACCCCAGAGAAGTGTTTCTTGTTCTGCTTTATTCAAAACACGAATGTTTTGTTTTGCATCATTGATTAATACACTATCACAAAGACGTTTGTAAAAGTCTACTGATAGCTGTGTGGGGAGTGCGATCTGGGACATTTGTAATGGTGTTCGTTCTCCTTGGCTGCTCATGTTCCCCATCATTGTAATGTATGCTGCGATTTCGTGTGCACACCAGTTGAATACTTGTGAATCTTCTTTTGTTGCATAGCGAATGCCCATATACATTCCTCTGAGACAGTCATGACCTTCACTTGCAGTTGCCCAGGCAATGCTCCATTTATTGAGATTATTTCGTACTGGAACAGAAGTGAGATTAAAGCGATACCTTCCTTGTCCCTTGATTCTACTGGGAACATGCACGTGGAAAAAGGCTCCATCTTTTTCTACAGCTCTTGCATCTGTATATTGTTCTACTTCTATAGGAGGCATAGGGACTTGGTGTGTAAAAGCATAGACTCTTGCACCTTCAAGACATTCCACAAGACTTACTCTTCTTGTTCGTGTGTCTCTATGATTGTATGGCCGTATATCTACAGGAGTGTAGTCATAGCCTGAGAAGATACCTGGGGTTTTTGTTATTGCATCAAACTCTTTGATACGAAGGTCTATAGGTACTGCTGTAGTTCCTTTTTTTATAAATCTTGGAATGAGATCTCTAAAGCGTAGATGAACACGATCTCCATGTTTGAGAAAATGCCAACTACTGTTATATCTTTCTGGGATGAGAGCTCTCTGGATAAGAAGATACTCTTGTTCTTCTAATGCAAGTAATCTTTCTACAAGAAGTTCCTGCGCATCGACTCTTTGATAGTGATAAATCTGTGCTTTTGTAGGCTCTTGAAAGTAAGCTTTGTGTATACGCATGACGTTTGGTGTATAGTTCCTCTTTAAAAATGTTTTCAAAAAAGTTTATAAGTGCTTTTTCTCTTAAAGAAATGATGAAAGAGTTAATTGCCCTTATGAATGTGCTTTCTGCAAGTGGACATGAAAGTGCTATTCGTTCCTATCTTATGAAAAAGATTAGGCCGTATTGTAAAGATATGCGTGTAGACAAGTTTGGGAATCTCATTGTGCATAAGAAAGGAAAAGGACAAAGTATGATGCTTGTTGCACACATGGATGAAGTTGGGCTTATGGTTAATAAAATGAATGCGGATGGAACCTTAAAAATCTCTCCCATTGGGGGAATTGAAACGCTTGCATGTCTGAATCAAAAAGTTCTCATCCCTGTGAAAGGAAATAAAAAAATTATGGGGATTATTTCTACTACTAAACTCTGTTCTGGAGAGACTATTACAGAGCTTCCCAAAAAAGAGGAGCTCTTTGTGGATACTGGGCTGAGCAAAATAGAACTAGAAAAATTAGGGATTGAAGTAGGGACCTTTATTGAGTTTGAGAAAAGAGCACATTATCTTGGATCGAAAGAGTATATTATGGGGAAGGCTGTGGATGATAGAGTGGGATGTTTTATGCTTCTTGAGCTCATTAAGAAAAGTACACATTTTCCTGGGGAGATTTATTTTGTGTTTACTGTGCAAGAAGAGGTTGGTTTGTATGGAGCAAAGACTTCTGTGTATACTATTAATCCAGAATGGTCTCTGGTCATTGATGTGCTTGATGCGAATGATATTAATGGAGATGGGACACGAGCATTAGGAAAAGGACCCATCCTTTCTATTATGGATTCACAAACTCTTTCGAATACTTGTCTCAATAATAGTATTAAGGCTATTGCCAAGAAAAAGAAATTAGCTTTACAGCCTGGAGTGAGTGATTTTGGAACGACTGATGCTTTGTATATTTCTCTCTCAAAGGGAGGAATTCCTACTACAGTGTTAGGCGTAGCTGTACGAAATGTACATAGTAGCATTGGGATTGTGCATAGTAAAGATATTCTCTCTGGTATTGCTATTATTGATGAATTGCTAAGGCACCCTCCTAAAATCTGCTTATGAAATCCTTTTTTATTCGTTATAGTTGCGCAGTGCTTGTTGCCTTCAGTAGTAGTATTTTTTCTTTTTTTCTTCTTCCTTTGACTTTGTATAGTGTGTATTTCCTTTTAAGTTTATTTTATGCTGTGGAGATCATAGAAGGAAGTATTCAATTTGCAGAGGTGAGTTTTCTGTTTATTCCTGCATGTGCTGCAACGCTTGCGTATATGTTGCTTTTAGAATTCATTCTTCTTACAAGAGGAATTTCTTTTCGAAAAGGAGTGAAAATGTTTTTTCTTGGAGCAGGAGCACTCTTTCTCATGAATATTTTTCGGATACTTGTACTAATCTTTGTCTATGTAGAGTATGGGAAGAATTATTTTGATGTATTACATATACTGTTTTGGCAGTTTGTTTCTG
>CAYJSK010000038.1:0-9119 GCA_964372745.1 Candidatus Woesearchaeota archaeon | reverse complement strand
ACATGCTTGAGAAGAACAAATCTCCTCCAGTTCAGAAAGCGTCATCAATCTTCCTTGTCTCATCTCCAGATCTCTAGGAGAAACTTCTTCTGCATCAGTTTCAATAAGGTATAAGAGACCAAAATGAACAAGACCAACAGGATCAGAGTTATTGACATAACCTAACAAAGAAATAGAAGATATTTTTCCTTTAATATCAATTTCTTCACGAACTTCTCTTTCTAAACAAAGTCGCAAAGCATTATCAGATGTCCCATCATCAGGCTCAACATGACCACCAACACCCCAAGACCATTTTCCATGCAAACGACTTTCATGCGCATGTTCTTTTGCTGAAGCTCGTTGGTACGCATAAACCTTTTTCTTCTGAGGATTTATAATCAAAGCATAAGGAATGGGATGCTTATGACTTGTATCCACTTCAAGATCACCTCTTCTTCCATAATGATGATGTCTTAAGATATGATTTTCATAATCAAAAACACGATGATGCTGAAATCCCTCAAAATGTGGAGATACAGAAAAAAGTGTTTCAACAGCTAAGGCCATAATTCTCATATCATCTTTACTCATAAATACATTCAAAGAAATTTCATTTATAATCATTCATATACTTCAAACTATGCATAGAAAAAACAGGAAGATCTTCGGAACTACTTCACAAACCTAAAAATAAAAGCAGTAAGAATTTCTCCACTCACCAACCATAATCGAGAAAGCAAAGATAAAAGAATAGCAATAGGAACAGGGACAAAGAAAGCTAATAAATAACCCAACACAGCTTCTCTCAATCCAAGCCCACCCGGAAGTACAATAACGAGAAACCCTGCTGCCCAAGAAATCGCAAACACACCTGAAAGAGGAAGAAAGAGCTCTATACCAATAGGAGAAACAGCATATGCCATGAGATAAAAGCCAAACCCTAAAAGCACCCATGCAAGAAAAAAGACAGAAAGAAGAGAAAGAAGATAACCATACGAAATCTTTGAATGCACATACTCCTTCTTGAATAATTTTGCTGCAAGCTTAATGAACCACTGAAACACACGCGGGTGCATAAGAAAAAAGAGAATAGGTAAAAAAAGAAAAACATAAAACGCATAGCTTGTCAAAGGATCATGAGTCACAATAAAGAACACAAATACAAATAAAAGAATCGTGCTAAAAATATTCAGAAATTCCTCCATCAAAGCACTCACTGCAATCATCGCAGAAGAAAGATTATATTTTTTACAAAGATGAATTCGATACATGACAAACCAGAATTTCCCAGGAATAAATCGTGCAAAATCAGAAATAGTTCGAATACGCAGTGCAGCTTTCAATGGAACACCTGGCTTTTGCAATGCACGCAACAACAATCCCCAAGCAAGAGCAATCAGAACAAAATGCACAAAAAGAAAAACATAAGAGAGTAAAAAATACCCCCAGGATATTTCAAAATCATATGCTTTCATTTCTTCCCAATTCATAAACAGAGTATAAATGACAAAAGCAATTATAAGAGCAATAAATATCCATTGAAGAATCTTTTTCAGAGCAACCATATCAACCCACTAAACAAAGCTTGAATAAGGAAACAAAAGAGAACCACTTGTTTTTCTGTAAATTTTCCATCGATGGTAAAAAAATGAGGAATAGAATATATTTTATCATGCAGAGATTTCACTTTTCCCTTATAATACATCCCATATCCTTGTTTCTTAAAATTTCCTCGAGCTTTCAAGAAAAATTCTATAAAGAAAGGAATGGAAACAACCAATGCAGCCATTTCAATATTTCCAATAATTGCCATAGAAGCAAGCACAGCACCAAGAAGGTAAGTCAAAGAATCCCCCGGAAAAATACGCGCAGGCACCCAAGTAAAAAAAAGAAAAGCAAAAAGGGCTGCACAAGTAATCAAACCAATCAATGCTGCAACTTCAGATCCATGCACATAGGCATACACACTTAAGTTCCCTAAATAAATGAGACCTAAACCAGTTTCTAAACCATTATAGCCTGCAAACATGTTCACCATATTCGAAGCACCTATAACACCTATAGGAATAAGAACAAGAGGATACAAAAGTCCTACATCTAATGCCCCAAAAAAAGGAATCCCCATTGTTGTTTCCCCTGCATTAATCACCATGAGTGGCACAGCAGCAATTGCAGTGAGAAGTGGCTTCTGCCATTGTCGTAATCCAGAACTCTCTTCTTTATCTTTTCGCACAAGAAGATCATCAAAAAATCCCACAAAGGTAATGGCAAAAAGAGAAACAGCAAAAGCCAGAAGATCAATAAGCCGATCTGTAGAATGATAATAAAAAGTTTGAACAAAAATAGCAAACATAATCCCAAAGAATATGCCTAAAAAAACAGGCAACCCCCCAGAAATAGGAACAAGTGGTTTTCCATCCTTATGCTGATCTTTCACAACAAGCCCAATACGTGTTAAATATCGAATAAACCAAGGAGTAAGAAACAGAACTATACAAAAAGAGAAAACAACGGAGAGGAGAAGAACATATTTCATACGAAAAAAAGTCAAATTTCCTATTATAAAGATTATGGAACACTCTAAAGAGAAAATCACCAACAAGCAGAGGTAAAAAACAAAAAAGGGAAGCACAAACATTAAAAAGAAACCCCAATACAACAAAAATATGTCTATATCTATAGTCTTTCCTATTTACAATGAAGAAGAGAACATCCTTCCACTACTCAATGCAACATTACCCGTGATTTCAAACATCACAAAAGACTTTGAGATTATTTTTGTAGATGACGGAAGCAAAGATAAAAGTCCAGACATTCTCAAACAACTCAGCAAAGAAAAATACATCAAAGTCTACACTTTAAAAAAGAACCTGGGGAAAGCAACAGCGCTCTACGTAGGATTTCAGAAAGC
The DNA here is from genome assembly GCA_964372745.1 of Candidatus Woesearchaeota archaeon. Lineage (GTDB taxonomy): Archaea > Nanobdellota > Nanobdellia > SCGC-AAA011-G17 > GW2011-AR17 > JAGVZZ01. The sequence goes on along the minus strand of CAYJSK010000038.1, from coordinate 6,226 downwards.
GACGAAAGATATTATTGTGACAATGGATAGTGATCTTCAAGATGACCCAAGAGAAATACCTTTCCTTGTACAAAAGATTTATGAAGGCTATGATTTCGTCAATGGCTGGAAAAAAAAGAAGCACATTGAGAAAGGAGACCGATTAAAGAGACTCCCCTCATTATTCTTTAATAATCTAACCTATCTCATCACAAAGGTAAATGTACATGACTACAATTGCCCATTTAAAGCTTATAGAAAACAAGTAGCAAAAGATCTTTTCCTCTATGGAGATATGCATCGCTACATTCCTGTTCAAGTGGGAAATATGGGCTACAAATATACAGAAGTAATTGTTTCAAATTATCCCCGAAAATATGGAGTAACAAAATATGGCTCAAGTAGAATTCTTCGTGGTTTCCTTGACCTTATCACTATAAAATACCTTGTAGGCTATAAACATCGTCCACTGCATGCATTTGGAACCATTGGCTTAATTTTAGGAGGATTAGGTTTTATCATTAATTTTTACCTCTTTCTTCTGTGGTTAGGAGGCGCCGGTATTGGTTCAAGACCCTTACTCATGCTTGGAATCCTACTTACTTTTACTGGGCTGCAATTTATTTCCATTGGGCTTCTTGGAGAACTCATCACAAATAATATAGTAAGAGACGCAGAAAATTTAATAAAATAAACCAATCTTCAAAAAAACTATTGTAAATCTTCTCGTACTGTATTCACACCCTCAGGGAGTTCAGTAATATAAAACTCATCACCAATAGTTAAATTCTCTGGATAGGTAACTTCCCAAATCTTAAGAGGGCCAATAATTCTCCCATTATAAACTGCAAGAGGAACAGAACTTTCATCTGTATACACAGTAGTAAAATATTCTGAGTCTCTTCCAAAAAGATAATGCTCAGTAAACCATGTATTCCACACATCATGGGAAAGATATAAACCTGCACCTAAACCATTAAATTCATTGTTTTTATACACAGGAAGAATTTGAAAGCAAGCATCTAATCCTTCAAAACTTTCTTCTTCTCCAAAGATATACTCTTGTCCATTAAAGAAAACGCAACGCAAAGGCATAGAATAATAATTCCCATTATAATACACAATAGCACTAGGGTCTTGAAAGCCTAAAAATGTCGCATTAACATCTTTTTCTAAAGGAATAATAAACCCAGCAACAGCAGCACCATATGCAGGGAAATACGTTTCTTGATAGGTAAAAGAATCATCCAAAACAGAACCACCAGTATAAACTAAGGAAGTAAGATTTTCAGTTTCAGTACTTTGAGAGGCATCTAAACCATAACTACTTATCCAGGAGTATCGATCATAATTTGCATCAGCCCCGATAGCAGAGAATGCTCCATATTTTCCTATATCATCACTCACCACAAGCACATGAGTAGCATTTCGTGAACCTAAAACTTGTAATGCATCAGTATCATTTCCCCCTGTAAGAAGATACCTTCCAGTAAGATAATTAATAGTAGGATTCGCATTTCCCCCATCGCTCAATGTTGCTCTTTGGCCCCCTGTCTGTACATAATACCCATAATCCCACCAATGCGCAAAGACTGCATCTTCGGGAGTATTTTCTCGCACCCAATCCATAGCATACTGCCATTGTTGATGATAGCCATTTCCTGTTGAACTCGCCTGTGCAACAACAGCTTGTGAGAAACCATTCAAAAGAATAAGAGTAAAGATTGCTAAAACAAGCCAAGTGCCATAACGTAAGGGTTTTGTTGAGAAATGTTTTGCATAGTCAACAAGAAAAAAAACAGCAACAGCAGCAAGGATTGCTGTTCCAGGAGCAAAGACAAAAAGGAGACGAAGAGCACTACGTGCACCTATTAAAATAAAGATTACAAAAATACTCATAAAGAGATAACCATAAGAGAGATGATGAAGAAATTCTTTATAGAGATCTTGTTCTTTTGAATAAAGCCTATAAAAGAAAAAAACAAAATAAATCAAGAACACGAGAATAGTCCCTAAATAAACAACAATAGAAAGAGTAGTTTCACCATTCAAAGTTGAAGAAGAAGAATATCTATTGAGACTAATTGCAAGAAGAAGAAGAGCATAAGCTGCAACCAGGGTATACGCTTTCTTACCTAAATGTTTAAATGTTTCATAGAATAACAAAACTGCTCCTACAAAAGCAAGAACAAGATATCTCAAACTAAACTGTCCTACCCAATCTACAAAATAGGGCTGATGTGATTCTGCAACAGTAAGTGCCCAGCGATTTCTAGAAAAAGGAGCAATAAGATCAGTATAAAGGTTAGAGATTCTATCAGTAAAAAAAGAACTACCATAGACCAAAAGAAGAAGAACAAGACCAAGAGTTAAAATAAAAGCCAAAGATAAAAAGACAGGAATAATAGGTATCTTCTCATAATAAGATCTAATCTTGAGACTATTTTTAGTATATACATACTCATGGACAAAACCCAAAAGTAAAGGTAAAAAGAGCATAGCAGAAGTAGGAGCTGTTAACAAACCAAGAGGATCAGCTACTCTGGCAGGGAAGAAAACTACCATAAAAACAACAGTTACTAACAAAAAAAGAGCATATAAACGGAGATTTCTCTCACCCAGTTTTCCTAAAAGAACAAGCAGAAAAACAAAAAGTCCAATACTTGTAGTTAAAAAAACAATACCTCCCCACATACTCCAAACGGTACCAACAGAAAGACCAGCTAAAACACTATACAGAACCCCCTTCCATAATGATTTTTCAGTAAAAAAAGCAATAAAAAAATACATTCCAGCATAAAAGAAAATCATAGCCATTGCTTCTTTATCAGAAACACCGGCCATTGTTCGAAAAAGGTATGCTGGTAAGACGGTCAGAAAAGCAGAAGCAAGAAGTGCAACTTTCCAATGAAATATTTTCTTCACAAGAAGATAAAAGAAAAGCAAAGACAAAACAAATGCAAAGGCAGGGTAAATAACATCTGCATATGCAACAGTAACAGCTGAATTAAAAAAATGTAATACATGATAAAACCAAGCAATAAGATGAACAAGAACACTAAACTCATCAATCTGTGCAAAGCCGAAAGGATAATACCTCATCAAATCAACACTCATCAATTGACCATGTTCTACAAGATACTGTACATACCGTAAAATCCCCATTGCATCAGGATCTGAAGGGATATAGTCATTGGTAGTAGCATCTATAAGAAAAGACATACCTCTCGTACGTACATAAAACCCAAACCAGGCTATAAAAGCAAGGACGACATAAACCAAGACAAGAGGATTCCCTTTTAAATAACTCAAAATTTTATTTTTTCGTTCCTCTAAGACTTCTTCTCCCATAAATATCTACAATTTTTCATACAGTTTATATAATTTGTGGGAATGCAAATCTATTTAAGGAAAAAACAGTCATAGAAAAAGAGATGAAACTTTTCACGAAACTATTCTCTATTCCAGAAAAAAAAGAAGGGAAGAAAATAGAAAAGTTCTGGAAAATTCCTGAACTCAAAGAACTCACACAAGAATTCCAAAGCTACGAAGCAAATGATGGGCTCAAAATAAAAATAAACAAAGACTTTTACAGTTACGAAGAACCCACTCTTACAGAAAAAGAAAAAAAGAACTACGAGAAAATAGAACGAGCTCTCTATGAAGTTATTAATGTACATGAAGAAGCAAACGCTGAAGAAAAACTAAAAAAAACAATTCTTCTGCTCATACATGAACTAAACATGAAAATAGAGAAAAATAGCTATAACAAAATCTACTATTACTTCAAAAAAAACTTCCTAGGCTTTGGAAAAATGGAAGCTCTCATGAGAGATCCTCTAGTTACAAAATTACTCTATACAGGAGAGACGATAACAATCAAACACAAGATATTTGGTATTTGCAAAACAGACATCATGTTAACAAAAGAAGAAATAGAAGTTATTATTAGAAAAGCAACTGCATCTTGTAATAGCGAATGGCCAAATACAGAAGAGAAAATATTCTGCGAGACTACATCTTTAAAATGGGAAATAAACATCAAAGAGGATAAAATAAGTTTTAGCTGTGAAAAAAAGAGTGAAAAGATTCTCACACCAGAAGAACTTGTAAAAGAAAAAAGGGTTTCACCGGAAATACTGGCATATCTATGGATGCTTCTAGAAGATCGAAGGACCATTTTCATCAACCAAGATAAAAATATCCTCTTCTCATTGAGTTTTTTTCTCCCAGCACATGTAACAGTCAAAACAGATAGCAAAGACTTCCCTATAAACCAAAATACAACCACAATCATAGGAGAATCACTTGTAAAAGAAGACTTTGCTTTCCTCACAAATTGGAAAAAAAACAATCAAGAAGAAATATACATTGCAAATACAACTGAAGGCATCCCTGAACTGGAAAATATTATATGTTACACGGAAGAAGGAATAGTCAAAAGCATTAAAGAGTACGGAAAAGAACTATTCAAATGGGAGGAGGGAAAGTTTCTATTCACTTTAGAAGAAAGTATGTACATCGCATCAAAAGGAAACAAAATTATTCTTCTTGAAGAGTTTAAACTTCGCACAAAACTTATTAATGTACTTCTCAAAAACCATCTCAAAGAACAAGACTTCAAGAAAGTCATTGCAGCATACTATGAAAATTCACAACTAGTTTTAAGGAAAGCAGGAATACAATGAGCCTCACACTACTCGAAGAACAAGCACAGGGAATAGTTAATCTGTCATATAAAGGAGAGAAGAAAAAAATGTTTGAGATACTCCTAAATATGAAAAAGAATCTTGAGGAGTTACAAAAGGAAAATGTTTGAAAACTCTAGAAACTGTGCAAATAAAATTATTCTACTCTCAAAACAAGCAGGAACAGAACAGAATAAGACCAAAAAGAGAGTGTTACTAAAAAAAATAGAAGAACAAATACAACTCATAGATAAAGATCTGAAAGAAAAAGCAACAAAAAAAGTAACAATAGACTGGATAGAAAAAAGAAAACTCTTAGAAGAATTAAACATTGATGAAAGCACAATAAAAAATGTGTACACTACAGAGAAGAAGAAAAAAGATACAAACATTTTTGGAGCTCTCGCAAATAGTTTCTTTGAACCACTGAGTGAAAAAATAATCTCCCTTTCCCCTAAACCAAGTACATACTTCAAAAAAAAGATTCTAGAATCAGGTCTCAATATGCTTTCCATAAGCTATATTAGTATAGCCCTCTTAACATCCATCATTTTCCTCTTTCTCGGTACAACCCTAGGAGTCATCCTATTTTATACTTTTACGCTATGGTATGGTCTTTTCTTAGGCCTTCTTCTAAGTATAACTTCAATGGGAGTATTTTCTCTTTATCCTATATACAAAGCAAGGAAAAGAAAGAAAAATCTCGAAGAAGAACTTCCTTTTTTCATAAACCACTGCGCAGCATTAGCACACGCAGGAGTAAAAACCAAAGACATGTTTGAAATTATTACTATAACTTCCTACTACAAAACATTCCACATAGACTGTAAACGAATAATCAATTATATAGATGTACTCAATAAAACCACTGAACAAAGCCTAAAACAAACAGCAGAAGCAAACCCTTCAGGGAGAACAAAAGAGTTTCTTAAAGAACTCGCAAAAGCAATCGAAGAAAAAAAAGATATAAAGTTATTCCTTTCAGAAAAAGCAAAAGAGAGTCTAAAGAGCTATAAGAAACAAAATAATTTTATAAAAAGATATACAAATCATTGGGAAGATATTCATCAAAGCTTTTCTCTCAAAGGATACTCTTTCATATCCCTCACAGTTCTTGCAGCTATACTCCTCCTCTATTGGTACCATCCAAGCATTGATGGGATTTTTATATCTAGCCTTGCTGGAGCACTATTCCTCCTATTCATTCCTCTTTCTCTAAAAATAATAATAGACATCAAAAGAAGACAAAGAGAAGAAAAACAGTTTTTATTACTCCTACAAGAGCTCAAAGAAACAAAAAACCTCCTCAAGATAGAAACGAACTTCAAAGAACTTCAAGGACACATCCAAAAAATAAAGAACCAATATAAACTAGGCATCTCTAAGGAAAAAGCCTGGGAAACCTTTGGGAAAGAAAGCAAAAATCCACTCATACGTGCAACAATAAATATGAGCTTGGAAGCACATAAAAGAGGAGCAGACTTCTACACAGCCCTCTATGAGTTAGGAACATCAAAGATTCTCAGAGAAGTGCTCAAAAACTAGAAAAACAAGCCACC
>CAYJSK010000037.1:0-9122 GCA_964372745.1 Candidatus Woesearchaeota archaeon | reverse complement strand
TTTCTCTATAGTCTTCACAAGGCTCTATAATTTCTTCCCCAAAATAACAAAAGGATCGATAATGTTGTGACCCTGGAAAATCTTTAAACCCACCAGCCGGACTTTCATACACACACCAACTTTCCCCATTTTCCCTCCTTCCGCCTATTCTTAAATCATGAGGATTTCTTTGAACATCTTCTCCTTTCACTATAGCGTTTGATATTCCATCTGAATCAACACTATAAATTCCATTAAAAGTAGCATACCCATCACCAGAAGTATCATCACAATCAGTACTCACACAACCAGCTTCCCCATTTGCATCTGTCCCGCACCATTCTCCTGCAGTATAATCACAATCCTCTTCAATACCTTCTTCATTCCCACAAGCATCAAAAGAATACACATCTTCATCGATACACGCATAAGATTCTCCAGCACTACATCCACAACTCCCTATTTCAGAACAATAGGTCTCTTCATAAAAACCTGTCCCATCAGTGATGTCAATGCTCGGATCTTCACATTCAGCTTTCGTCCCATAAATACAACTATCAGCAGTGGCACAACATCCTTTCTTTGAAGCCTTACAAATATCTGTACAAGAACTTTCAGAATCAACTTCTCTCCAATCAAGAACAATATCTTCCAAATCTTCAATCAGTGTTTCACAATGAGCTTCAGTGGTATAGGAACACTGCGACTCTGCAATCACACAACAATTCTTCGCACAATCATCAACCGCACAGTCACTTCCTTCCAACCACGTATACCCTTCAATACTATCACAAGTTGCTTGTGCAACACCTTTGGAACATTGCCCCAGATCAGAAATACAACATCCAGCTTTACAAAATGCAGTCAACTCACAAGTCGTAGACGCTTGTATCGAATCTTCAGCACAATTCTCCTCAGAAGTATACACACAAGTATCACCAGCAACAGTTTCTTCACAACACACATTTCCAGATCCTTCTGCAGAAACAAAAGAAAGATCTGAAGTCATAAAACTAATACTAATAGTAAGAAAAATCAAAACAAGAGCCTTTACACTAATGACAACACCTCTCATAATAGATCATTTAACAAAAGAAGTTTAAATACTTAACCCAAAAACTACACCTGCACAATCCAACTGGCTTCATTGGAAAAGACATCTTGACATTTCAAATAATATTTTGTTGTATCAGCAAGTGTAAAAGATCCAGAAAGACTAGATGTAGAAAGAGCTGTTCCTAAGCCAAAAGTAAAATCCTCAAAATAATACTCACAAGAAGCAATCTCATCTAAAGTAAAATACACCGAACTTTCTTGTCTATAGATAGATAATAATTCAGGTACAGTAACATCAACATCGATGGTGAAACTAATAAGAGATGTATTTTGATTTCCTGCAACATCTTGACACAGAATATCAAAGTCATAGGCTCCAGCAGCAAGATCTTCTAAACTTTGTTTGCTCAAAGAACTATTCGTTTCAAAGAATGCTACACTATCATAATAACATACTGCTTTACCATTTTCTGCTCCTGCAGATGTCTGCACAGTGAGAGTTGTCGTATCAGTATACAAAGTTCCAGCAGGAGAAACATAATCAATATTCAAGGGATCAGTAGCTTGAAGCGTGAATGCATAATTTTCTGTATTCGAATTTCCATCTTGATCTGTACAAGCAAAATAATAATAATTGATTTCTTCAGTAATATTTAACACCGTGCTACAATCATCATCAAAGTATGCACTTGCACTCTCAGGCACACCTGGACAAATAAACGCCCCTTCCATCAGACTATACTCTTGATCAATTCGTGACCAACGACATCCATCCACAACACCATCAAGATAAATACTCAATGCAGTATCCTCTACTCCAGATGGCACATAGGCTCCATTTCTCAAACTCGTTGCTTCAATACTTGGGGGAGTAATATCTGCTCCAGCATCTGTTTCTACTTGCACAACAAAAGGCACAGGAGGAGCTGCCCCATTCCCATTATGATCTTGACAAACAATATAAAAGTTATACTTAGTATTGGGAACAAGAATCCAACTTTGGTTATGTTGATAATCAAAATACGAATCAGGGAAATACTGATCCATCGCATCATAACTTTCTGGAAGCGTCTGACTGATTTTACACTGTGATGCTTCATCAGTTTCAATACCAAAAGTGAAATATTGATAGGGCCACACATTTGTTTCAATGCTGAGATATCCTGAACCAGTTTCACTTGTCCCATCATTGGAGACAAAACTATAGGAAGAACTATCTTCATCTGTATATTCATCTGTATCATCCACCCCTTCATCATTCATATCATCAGACACATCCAGGAAATACTTTTGAATAATAGGCCTATTCACATCATCAATCTCTACACCAATACATTTAGGTCTATCCGTCCCCTGATTTTCAGAGATATATGCACAAGCCATTCCTAAAGAAGTACATTTATATTCTGTACATTCCCATCCTCGAAGAATATGCCCTTCACCATCATCCATTGCTAAGCCCCCTTCAGAAACAGCAGTATCACAAAGCTCACAATAATCTCCACCTTCAGGAGGCTGCCATGCTTCGCAATGAGAACTTATAGTATTATCTCGTACTTCTCCCCCATAGGACATCACTGCTGCAAAAGCAGTAACAAGCAAAGCCGCAATAGATACAGCCCACCCTGCAGGTCCTAAACCAGCACCAGTTGCAGCAACATACAAACTAATCGCAGTAATACCTGCAGCAATAGTAGAAGCAATAGCAAAGGCCCCCATTTGCTGCGATCTCTCTATAGGATTTTCTGTGGAAGCAACCTCAATCCAATCAATAATCGTCGTGACAATCGTAATAATCCCTGCAATAACAGCAGCATTAGTAGCAGCTTCTTTCGCAGCAAGTTCTGCACTAGCTTTTGCAGAAACATCTGCAGCTTCTTTCGCAGCAGTTTTTGCAGTATTTTCTGCAGCTTTTGCAGCAACAGCTTTTTCGGTAGCAATAGCAATAGAATCTCTGAAAGCAAAAGCTCCAGCTTTCTCTGCAGCTTGTTCACCCGCCTTAGCTGCAACTTGAGCACCAACATCACCAGCAACTTTACTCGCTTGCCCAGCTAAAGCTTTTCCAACTTCACCAACTGCACCAGTGGCACCAGCAATAACTAAAGATCCAGCAACACTCACCGACCCTAAAATAATCACCCAAGTTAAAGTAGCACTTATCTCTCCCAAATCCGCACTCTCATACATCTGTGAAAGCGCACTCAAGCCCCCATAGACTCCATAACTATCCTTCCCGAGATCACTATCAAAAGTAATGTCTGGAAAATCTTGTTCTAAAATAAGTGTATCATCTTCACGAGCAACCATCAACTGTTGATAATAATCAGCATTATCATTGCTATAATATTTCTCATAGAAATTTTCATCAACCGTACGAATAAATTGACAATGCTCTGCATTCCCATCTTCACCGATATCAAGAGCACCATTACCATCTGCATCAGCAACAACTTCTTTACATTCATAAAGACAATACACAGCTTCCTGTTCATAATTTTGAATTTCTTTTATTTGGTCATCAAAACTCCCCTCAGCACCAAGACCTAACACATCTCCATACTCACTCCCATCTATACTCTCCACAAAACGATCCACACAATAATCATACCCCACAAAAACATGATAATTATTATTATCTTTATCAGTAGCAGTGAAAAAATTTTGTGTAGAACTCATATAAAACCCTTTATCAGTAAAATCCTCCACAAGATTCATTGCATTCCCACAATCTCCTTGCGAACGACAATACTCATGCAAAGCCTTGGTCCATTGTGGAGAGCTACACATGACACCCTGCCCTACTTGAAAAGAAGCATCAGTCCAGGAATCTTTTGCATATGCTTGTTGACAATCAACATTCCCCAATGCACACTTTTCTATAAGAGAATCATCATCCCACAAAGCCCCCACAGAAACAGTTGTCGTATTTGGATTAAATATTGCATTATCTGTATTGTCTATACACGCACTCCCTGTAGGCCCTGTATACTCACCAGAATACGAATAGCTATTCTCTTCAAGACTCCACAAGCCCTGTTCATTGACTCCAACATAATCTGTATAAGGAATCTGTATGCACACTTGTTCACGAAAATCTGCACAAGGTTCTATAATCTCTTCACCAAAATAACAATATGCACGATAATGTTGTGACCCGGGAAAATCTTTAAATCCACCTGCCGGACTTTCATAAAGACACCAGCTTTCTCCATTCTGTCTTTCCCCCCCAATAGCAGTATCATGAGTATTACGCGGATTTGCTTCACCAACACTTCCAGGTTCTTCTGTATTCACATAATACACTCCATTAAAAGTAGCATACCCATCACCAGAAGTATCATCACAATCAGTACTCACACAACCAGCTTCCCCATTTGCATCTGTCCCGCACCATTCTCCTGCAGTATAATCACAATCCTCTTCAATACCTTCTTCATTCCCACAAGCATCAAAAGAATACACATCTTCATCGATACACGCATAAGATTCTCCAGCACTACATCCACAACTCCCTATATCTGAACAATAGGTCTCTTGATAAAACCCCGTCCCTTCAGTAATATCAATGCTCGGATCTTCACACTCTGATCGTGTACCATAGACACAACTATCACTTGTGACACAACATCCTTTGATAGAAGCCTTACAAATATCAGTACATGTCGCTTCAGAATCCACTTCTCTCCAATCAAGAGTAATATCTTCTAAATCCTCAATCAAAATTTCACAATGCGCTTCGGTCGTATACGCACATTGACTTTCTGCAATCACACAACAATTTTTTTGACAACTTTCAACCGCACAATCACTTCCTTCCGACCACGTATACCCTTCAATACTATCACAAGTTGCTTGTGCAACACCTTTGGAACATTGCCCCAGATCAGAAATACAACATCCAGCTTTACAAAATGCAGTCAACTCACAAGTCGTAGACGCTTGTATCGAATCTTCAGCACAATTCTCCTCAGAAGTATACACACAAGTATCACCAGCAACAGTTTCTTCACAACACACATTTCCAGATCCTTCTGCAGAAACAAAAGAAAGATCTGAAGTCATAAAACTAATACTAATAGTAAGAAAAATCAAAACAAGAGCCTTTACACTAATGACAACACCTCTCATAATAGATCATTTAACAAAAGAAGTTTAAATACTTACCTCAAAACCAAAAATAGGTCTAGAGAAAGAACAAAGTTGACAGTCACAGCAAATGACAACATTTATAAACAAGTGTTCATTAAATAAAACATATGTTCAAAGATTTAGCAATACTCAAGCCATTATTAGAAAGCCCACTCAAGGACCAAGGAGTGAGAGAATTTGCAAGAGCGCAAAAAATAAGCCCTGCAACTGCAAGCAAGATACTTAAAGCGTATAGCAAAAAAGGAATAATCAAGGAAAGAAAAGAAAGGATATTTCTCCTATACAAAGCAAACATTGAAAACGAATTCTATAGGGATCTTAAAATTTTTTACAATATTAGAAAAATAAAAGAGTCGGGGCTTGTAGAAAGTCTCAATCAATTTTATCTAAAGCCAACTATAATCCTCTTTGGATCTGCTGCAAAAGGAGAAGACCTTGAAGAAAGCGATTTTGACATCCTTATTATCTCAGAAAAAACAAAAGAATTTCCTGAAAAAAAGATTTTCGAAAGGAAAATAAATAGAAAAATCCAATTTTTTATAGTAAAAAAAATCAAAGACCTAAAAAATGAACATCTTATAAATAATATACTCAATGGGATAAAAATTCAAGGAGAAGTTCAATGGATCTAGAAGAATGCTATCAGAAAGGATACATTCGAAGAACACAAACAGATACAGAGCTGATAAAATCACTCATCAAAGGCTCAGAAGCAAAAACAATTGCAGTCAAAACAGCAAATATTACAGAAATCACGATCTCTGCATATCTAACCATGGCATATGATGCATTGCGAGAAATACTCGAAGCAGTCTGTATAGGCAAAGGATACAAAGTTACCTCACATCAATGTATTGGAGAACTCTTAAAGATAATAACTCATCATTTTGAATACTATGAATTTGATAGAATGAGATACACAAGGAATGGAATTAATTATTATGGAAAATCTATAGACTTTGAACAAGGAAAAGAAATTATTCAAAAGATCTTAGCATTGAGATTGAAAATAAAAAAGAGAGAACTCTCAGAATATACAAAAAACACTAAGCTCTCGTAGCACTCACTAGAACCCAATCTAATTTCTGTTCTTCAACACCCTCTTGCCCAGAAAGTTTTCCAGTCACATACACAGGCAATCGTCCATCTTCTAACTGAACAAGCTGTGGATCATGAAACTCAAAACCAAAAATAGATCTAAAGAAAATATCTAAAATCTACAGTAAAGGGACTCATTTCATTCCCATAGCCATCAACACACACAATCACATACTGTTCAGATAAGGTAGATATAGTCAATGAATGGTCTGTCGATGCAGTCCCAGAGAGATCTGTTCCCCCACCATAGGAGAAATCTTCATTATCCCACTGACAATTCGCAGCTTCATTCGTAATCACATACAAAGTATTCCCCAAATAATACACACTTTCAATCTCAGACGCACTCACATCTTGATCGACAATAAAGGGTATGTGTGTTTCTGCAACATTCCCAATACTATCAGTACAAGAAATCTGAAAATCATAACTTCCTTTTTCTAAGGACAAACTTTGCTCATGATAGGTTCCTGAACTCAAATACATCTGCTGCAAACTATCACCACTATCAGCATAAGAACACACAGCATTTCCATTATCAACACCATTCGCAGTATTCACTTGCAACACAACATCATTAGTATACAAAGTACCAGTAGGTGAACTTTGAGTTATTTCTAAAGCTTCTGATTTGCTCACATACCATTGTGTCGCTTCTGTTTGCGCAGCACCATTGTAGTTATTTGCACAGAGGAAATAGATTGTCGTCGTTCCATCCTGTAAAGGAATACTATAACTACATTCAGTAGTATATCCAGGAGAATCCTCATCATTTTGTACACAACTTCCTGTCTCAGTCATAAGATCATAACTATCTGCTTCGGAAGAAGAATATCGACACTCTGCACCAATATCAACATAGAGAGTCACCTGCTGACTACTGCTTCCATACGCTACCTGAGATCCACTTGTAGGGTACACAGAAACAATACTTGGAGGATAATCAGGAGGTGCATAAGCAGCTTGAAGATTTATTTTGTAAGGAGTAGGAGTCACTGCATCACAAGAATCTTTACAAAACACATAATAGCTTTTCAACTCTTCACTGTTATCCAAATGTACAGTAGTATTATGAGTTTTTGTCATACTATCTATACATAGAGGATCAGACCCATCACAGACACAATGAGTAGTACTATCACAAGTAAAACCAGATTCACAAGGAGCTTCATCACTACATTCTTTTCCTCCCCACTGAGGCGTCTGTGTATACATATATTGTTTTAAATAATCATAATACGCAATGGGGTCTCTATATAATTCTGTACTAGCTAAGGTACTTATGGTTGCTTCTAAACTCTCTGCCATCTCTACAAACTTGTCTTCTTCTAAAAACACACACTGTGCATAATTATTTGTTTCTAATCCAAAACTAATTGTTTGTGTTACAGGGATTTCTGAAACAGTATACCCATCTGAACTAGTACTATAATCAACCCCACTATCTTCTAATGCCTGTGCATAAGGCCCTACAAACTGAGGAGCAACCGTTCCAAATTCTTCACAAGGATTTTCATCCACACAACTTTCATGTCCACTGCCATAATTATCTCCTACAAACTTACAATTTTGTCCAAGACTTTCACAACGGAACTGATTACAATACGAAGCAGGATAAAGAATATCTCCAGTATTAAAGATTAAACCCCCTTCATCAATAGTCGTATCACAAAGGCTACAATCTCCTTCACTTGGTGCAGTCCACGCACTACAAGTTGTGGTAACAGCTTTATTTTTGAGATTAACTCCCTCGTGATTAGCCGCTTTAAAATACTGTTCATACCATTCACTACTTAATGCACCTTCTGTATTACATCCCCAAGAATCACCATCATAAAGAGTGAGGTAATGAAAATTTTCTCCATCAGGTGTACTTCCTAAGACATAGCCCTGCAATGCAGGAGCATCAAAAACCCAAGGCTTAATACTTCGTAAAGAATTAAAGAGAAGACCATAAGGGATATCTTCTCCTGCATCATTTTCAAGATAAGTTTCAACAGGAGTACAAGGATTTCCCGTACCACATCCACTATTTCCATCAGGTGTTGTTATTGCAGCCCAAAGACCAGCAAAAGAGGCAGCTACATCTGCCAAAAACTCACAATCATCTTTTTCATCATCATCTTCTTCATCATTACAATCAAAAGAATCAAAAAGATTATCATATGCTTCATCATAACGCGCACGTTGAGCATCATTAGTGGTATCTCTCGTATGCCCACTTGGCCAACCATTATTTTCCATAAGGGTATACCAATTATCAGGATGCACATTTGAACCTAAGTAGTACAACAAACTTCTAGTCCTCTGAAGAGGAGTAATACAATCAGTATATGCTGCCCCAGACCATTCAAAGACATTAACAGGTGTTAGCCATATCGGCCTCATATCTTCTGTGAGAAGATTAAAAATAATCACAGAGCCTTGCTCTTGAACAACAGAACCCCAATCTATAAAATAATCATTTTTAAACTCAGAACTATCTTGATTATAAAAATCACAAGAACCACTTTTCATAGCATTCCCAGAATCAATAGCAGATTCTATAACCCCAGCAATTGCACCATATGTTGCACCAAGAGCAGCACCTACGGCAGTACCAGCACCAGGAACAATAGTCCCAATAATAGCACCAGAAGCAGCACCATATGCAGCATCCTTAGCAATAGTAGCAGCAGTTTCACCCTGTTCAGGAGAAGTATCACATTGAGCAACTCGAGATAACTGAAAATTACTATCCGCAACATCTTGTGCATCAAAACAATTTCCACAACCTATTCCCCAAACATCATTAAAAGCAGACTCTTTATCAATAGTAAAACTCCCTTCTAAACCACCAT
>CAYJSK010000036.1:0-9165 GCA_964372745.1 Candidatus Woesearchaeota archaeon | reverse complement strand
GTGAGCGGCCATAGTGGCCTGGTTCCACCTGTTCCCATTTCGAACACAGCAGTGAAATAGGCCGACGTTCCGTTGCTGTACTGCATTAAATGCGGGAAACTCGGTTCGCTGCTCCACCTTTATATTATTGCCTTTCTGGATGACATACACATGGCATTTGTACACTATACTATTACTGAAGAAGAATTAGGTATGCTTTCTCCTAAAAATAGACTTGCTAAAAGAAGTACTTTTGTTGCGGAGGATGAGAGAGACATTATTGGATGCAGAGACTATTACTTAGAAAGAGGACTTGTATTTCCTCCTTTTAGGGATGAAGCTTTAGTTTTTGATGGACCTAGGTTAGATATTCTTTTAGAATATACAATGATGAGGGGTAATAAGCTTGGAATTTGCGTTCTCCCAGAAATTTCTTTCCATATAAACCCTAATGCTTGGGAAACTTTCAAAAGTATTGCTCAGAATTTTGAGAAATTTAGGAGAGGTACTCTTTACAAATGGGATACAGGAAATACAGCCTACTCACAGTTCTATTTTCTAGATAGAAAGGTTATGGAGGCTCTTGCAAGACAGAATTTACAGCCCTATGAAGAACAAGTGGAAGCTTGGCGGAGAGAAGATCAAAGTACTTTGGCTGATTTAGAAAGAAAAGGGCTTCTTGGGCGTCTCCCAGGACAGTTGAGAGTGTATGATGGAGATAGAAAGTAAATGAGCTTTCTTGCTTATCAATGGAATCCACGATGGGTAAATGAAAAGGGTGAAACTCAAGGAATTAACTCTTGGTTTATTGCAGATAGTCCTGAACAGATTCTTGCAACGAGAGATTATTACGTACAGGAAAGAGGGTTTCCCATTGCAGAGATTCCTAGAGAAAATGGAAGGATTAAAGGTACTCAAGATCTCAAGGAGCTTATTGCATATAGAGCAGAAGCCTTTTCGACAATGGATTATATTGAAATTGCTGTACAAAAAGATTTTACTTTTTCTGTAAATGTTAACGCTTGGAGCTCCTTTGTGGAAGAAGCAAAGAATATAGAAGTTTTACGAAAAGGTGCACTCTATAGATGGAGTACAGGCGTTTATACTCCTTTTGATTATTACCTCCCTGAGAGAGTTATGCTTGCATTGAAATATACAGATCTCAGGCTTTATTCCAAAAGAGCTAGAGAAGGATTGCAAAAAAGAAATGATATTCTTGAGCAGATAAATCAAAAAAGACCAGAATCTATCTTTAGTCTTGATGGTCTTCTTGCTTTCTTAGGAAGAAGAAGATAAATTATATCATTCTTTATAACCAGAAATCATATAAAGTAATTTTCCTCGCAAAAAAGAATGTTGTTTGCACATTTCTCTGATTGTCATGTTGGTGGTTGGAAAGAGGAAAAGCTCAAAGACTTGAATATGCAATGTTTCAAGAAGGCTATTGCTCTTGTTATTGAAAGGAAAGTAGACTTTCTTCTTATTTCTGGAGATCTCTTTAATACTGCACTGCCACAAATTGATTACATTAAAGATTGTACTTCGGAATTAAAAAAACTGAAAGATTTGAATATTCCTGTGTATATGATTGCAGGCTCGCATGATTACTCTCCCAGTGGAAAGACGATGCTTGATGTTCTTGAGAAAGCTGGACTTATTATTAATGTGATGAACTTCCATGAAGACGGGACGTTGAAATTTACTCAGGATACAACTGGAGCAAAAATTACTGGGATGTTAGGAAAGAAAGGAGGATTAGAAATTAGTGATTATGAAAATCTCAATACAAAAAATCTTGAAGATGAAAAAGGATTTAAAATATTTATGTTTCACACTGCTATCAATGAATTTAAACCACAAGGACTTGAAGAGATGGCTGGTGCAGATGCTGCCACACTCCCACAGAATTTTCATTATTATGCTGGAGGGCACATTCATTATATCTTTCAAAAGAACTTTGGACAAGGGGTGCTTACTTTTCCTGGAGCTCTTTTTCCGAATAATTTCAAAGAGATGGAAGAGTGGCAATATGGAGGAGTGTATTTTGTCGATGAGAAAGTACAATGGGAATATGTTCCTGTAAAAATCAAAGAGGTAGAAAGTTTTTCTATTGCCTTGGATAATTTAAGCCCTGAAAAAGCGACACAAAAAATATTGGAAGAAGTAAAAAAGAAGGATACGAAGGATAAGATTATTACTCTTCGTGTACATGGTGAGATTGATGGAAAAACTTCTGATGTTAACTTTAAAGAAATTCTTGAACACTTACAAGAGAGCTATTTTGTTTTGAAAAATACTGCAAAACTGCAATCCAAACAAAGTCAAGAAATGAATATGAAGTTAGGAACTGTGGAAGAGATTGAGCAGGAAATTCTCAAAGAACAAAGTTCTGATATTAGCATTAATGGTATGGATAAAGATAGAGAAGAAATTTTTACACAACAGCTTATACAACTTTTAAATAAAGAAAAAGAGGATGGAGAGAAAGTCCAAGATTTCGAAAAAAGAATTGTTTCTGAAGGATTGAAGGTGTTAGACATTGAAACTGCATAAGATTAAACTGGAAAACATTCGAAGCTATATTGCTGAGGAAGTCGTATTTCCAGATGGAAAAGTTCTTCTCTGGGGAAATATTGGTTCTGGAAAAAGTAGTATTCTTTATGCCATTGATTTTGTGTTATTTGGTTTACAGCGAGCAGAATTGGCTGGTGCATCTCTTTTACGAAATGGTAGCGAAGAGGGTTCTGTGGAATTATTTTTGTCTATAGATGGTAAAGAGTATGTGCTCAAACGTGTTTTAAAGAGAACGAAAAACAGCGTTGTGCAAGATGCAGGCCATATTATTCGAAATGGAGTTAAGGAAGAGAAGACCGCTATTGAATTGAAGCAGATTGTTCTAGAATTATTGAACTATCCTCGAGATCTTATTACAAAAAATAAAACCTTGATTTATCGATATACTGTGTACACACCTCAAGAAGAAATGAAAACCATTCTGCTTGGACCAAAAGAAGAAAGGCTGGATACCTTGAGAAAAGTCTTTGGTGTAGATAAGTACAAAAGAGTGAGAGAAAACGCAAAGATACTTATTTCTGAGATGAAGGATCGTAAAAAGATCTATGAAGGAGCAACAAGTGATCTTGCAGAAAAGATTTTAGAAAAAGAAAAAAGAGAACAGCATAAAAAAGAGATTAGCTTAAGATATTCTGCACTCTTCCCCTTATTTCAAGAAGCAGAGATGCAACTTATACAGAAGAAAGAACAGCTTATTCTTCTTGAAAAGAAAAAAGAAGAACTCAACCATATACAAAAAGAATTGGCACTTTGCACTTTACATATCACTCATACTCTTTCAAAGAAGGAGAGTCTTTTTCTACAAGAGAAGGAATTGTTGAAGGAAATTGAAATACTGGAAGGAGAAAAACTAGAGGTAGAAGATGATACCAAAAGCCTTATTCATTCTCTTGAAGAACAGATGCTTGCCAAACAAGGGGAACTAAAAGATATAGAAGAGAAAAAAGGAGAATTATCTAGGCTACAAAAAGAACTTGCACTCTGCCAATTACATATCACCCACACTCTTTCAGAGAAGGAAAATATTTTTTTGAAAGAACAGGAACTCTTGAAAGAAATTGAAGCATTGCAAGAGCAAAAGTTAGAAATACAAGAGAATGTGAAAGAGCTTATCCAAGAAAAAGAAACTCTCCATATAACTAAAGAAAAAGAATTACGAGAAATACTTAATAAAATTCAAGAGTTTAAGACTAGAAAGGCTCATGCTCAACATATTCAGCAAAAAATTGAAAGCTTGAATACTTGCCCTACCTGTTTTCAAGAGGTTTCATCAGAGTATAAACATAAAGTTGTTGAACATTCTTCCCTTGAGTCAGACCGTTTTGATAAGGAGATACAAAAGTTCCAATTACAACAAGTTCATTCAGAACAAGAAATACAAGATATACGGACTCAGCTAGACATTTTTAAGAAAAGAGAACAAGAGGCTTTGCTCATACAAGTAAAACTCAAACATCTTGAAAAGAAAAAGGAAGAGCTCTCCTTTCTACAAAAGAAAAACACTGAACTAGAAATGAAGGTTCTAAGCTTACGCATACAAAAAGAGGAACTGGAGAAGAAACAAGAGCCCTTTGTGTCTTTAGATCTTTTTTCCCAGGAAGCTCAGACAAAATTAGATTCTTTTCGCGAACAAAGAGAGCTTTTACGGAAGAGAGAACAAGATATTGCTCTCATTGAGCTTAAGAAACAAAATTTAGATAAGAAAAAAGAAGAGCTTCTGCTTGCACAGAAAAAAATATTAGACTTAGAAACTTCTCTTTCTCCACTAGAAATCCGACAAAAAGAGTTAGTGAGACAAGAAAAAGAACTTCTTTCACTCTATGAACTTTATGTACCCTTACAAAAAGACATGGAGTTTACGCAGAAGAAATTTCAAGACTTACAATTGGAAAAAACACAGATTGATGTTGCACAAAAGCATACACAATTGCTTATAGAACATTTAGAACAAGATATACATAAGAAAACTTTGCTTCGAGAAAAAAAAGAATACCTCAATAAAATACAATTTTGGCTTAGTGATTTCTTTAGTCCACTCATGGAGACTATGGAAAAGAATATCCTCTTTAAGGTACATGCTGAGTTTAATGCACTCTTTGAAAAATGGTTTAGCATTCTTATTGACAATCAAACTCTTTCTATGTCTCTGGATGAAGAATATTCACCAAAGATCCTTCAAAATGGTTATGAACTAGAATATGAGTATCTTTCAGGAGGAGAAAAAACAGCTGGAGCATTGGCCTATCGTTTAGCCTTGAACCAAGTGATTAATAATCTCCATGTGGGATTGAAAACAGAGGATTTGCTTATTCTTGATGAACCCACAGATGGATTTAGTTCTGAGCAACTGGATCGATTAAAGATCTTGATGGATGAAATAGATATTCCCCAGATCATTATGGTGAGCCATGAAGCACAGATAGAATGCTTTGCAGACCATATCATTCGTTTTGAAAAGCGAGAACATTGTACAAAGGTTATTTCTTAAGATATAGGTTCTTTCTGTTTTTTTAAAAAATATACCGACTGCTTAACACAAACTATTTAAATCTCCTCATAATTTAGAGCAGTTATGAAAAGAGGCAGCATCATACTATTCTTTACACTACTTCTTATGGTAGGAATTGTTTCCGCAGAGGAAGGCATATATTTTACTGAGATTAACTCAACAACTATTCTTTATCCTGGTGAACTTGGTCATTATACATTGTTACTTAAAAATAATGGGTCTCAACTCTTAAAATTACAAATACAAGCAGAACCTTATGTAGGATTACCCTCTAGTGATTTTGATTATGCTTTTGTTGAGCCTAATTATGTTGAACTCCAAGGACATGAAGAAGTGGAAGTAGAAGTTACTTTAAAACTCAAAGATGATGCGATTCGACAAAAAAGATATAAAACTTATGTTACTGCAGAGAGCCTGAATCTTGAGCAAAAATACTCTGCACAGTATGATCTACAAGTTTTTGCCATGCCTCCACAAGATGCAATTTATGTGAGCCTTATTGATTCTACGGAAAGAGTTGGGCCTGGAGGAGAGTTTAGCGTGAGTTTACAATTAGTGAATAATTTACCACAAGATCTGAGCAATATTGATGTGTATGTTTCTAGTGATCTTTTTGAAGATAAGCAAACCCTTGAACTCTTTGAAGAGCAAGAAAAAGAAGCAAGCTTTAGCTTTACTATCCCTCAGAGTTCTACACCAGGAGAATATTCTTTTAATGCGCGAGTCTATTATGAAGAAGAACTCAGTGGGAGTGTTGGAGGAAGTTTTATTGTTGATGAAAATCTGAGTGTCAGTCAATATAATGAAGTGGTGACTGGTTTCCTTTATGAAATGAGAACTGTGACCATTACTAATAATGGAAATACAGAAATCAGTGACAATTATGAATTAAACCCTGATTTTGTTGAGAGTCTCTTCACAAGTTATTCTCTTGATGCAGATTATACAGATGAAAATCCTAGCTGGAAATATACTCTTGCTCCTGAAGAAAAGTTTGTCCTTAGTAGTACAGAAGATTATAGACCTCTTGTTGTAGGGATTGTTGTTGTTCTTCTCTTAGGGTTCATGGCTTATTATCTCTTTACCAAGAGAGTTACTGTGAAGAAAGAAACTTTCAAACTGAAATATAGTACTGATGGTATATCTGAATTTAAAGTGCTTTTGCATTTGAAGAATAATACCAATAAAGCAATCAAGGATATTTCTGTGGTTGATGTGCTTCCAAAGTTGATTCAGCCAAAAACAAATTTTGGGACCTTACACCCTAGTAGTATTGAAAGAGGGGATAAAGGAATTCGAATGATGTGGAAGATCCCAGAGTTAGTCAGTGGTGAAGAGCGAATTATTTCGTATGAAGTAGATGCTCAATTCAAGGTGATTGGAGATATTTCTTTGCCCAATGCAACAGTGAAATACAAGACGGGAAGTAACAGAGTGGTACATATTCGTTCCAATAAAGCGCATGTTATTTCTGGCATTGTAGATACAGTTGAAGATGAACATCCTAAGAAGAGGTAAAGAGATTAGGATGATGATGCAATGAATATACCTTATGGAGATGAACGTTGCAAAAAGTTTGTAACTAATGTAGGTCTTATTACAAGTCATGGACCACATGGGAACAATATCATGGCTGCAGAGTGGACGCACCACATTTCTTATGAGCCCGGATTGATTGCTATTTGCCTTGACCCAGACCATGCAACAACTGCAAATATTACAAAAACAAAAGAGTTTGGAGTTTCTCTTTGTGCTGTAGATCAAAATGTTCTTTCCAGTGTTGCAGGAACAAACTGTGGAAAGGATGTTGATAAAATTGCAGTATTAAAAGAGTTAGGTTTTACTTTTTCTGCCGGAAAGAAAACAAAAGTGCTTCTTGTGGAAGGTGCTGCATTGCATATTGAGTGCACACTCGTGAAAACTATTGTTCTTGGGGATCATGTGATGTTTGTAGGAGAAGCTCTTGCTAGCAAACTTGGTGAGAAAGAACCTTTAGCATTGCATGCAGGGAAATATTGGAAGCTTGAAACAACTATTGCTAAGCCTTCACCTGCAGATCTGGAAAAACAAGCTAAACTGATTAAGAAGCATAAGAAAAAGTAAACTCACTCTTTTACTTCTTTATCTTGATGTGCACGGCTTCCAGTGACAGAGATTTGTCCAAGGTATTTTCCAGAATATCCACTTTCTAGTTTTTTATCCATAGTCATAAACACAATTTGACAAACTCTTCTGCCACTTTCTAGTTTAATTGGAACATTACATGCATTGAATAATTCTAAAGTAATTGTCCCCTTAAACCCTGGATCGATCCAGCCTGCATTTTGAATGAATAAGCCTAAACGGCCAATAGAAGATCTGCCCTCCACGAAAGCAACATGGTCCAAAGGAATTTCTACATACTCCATGGTTTTTGCAAGAATGAAAGACTTGGGAGGAATGACAATAGAATTTGCTTTTATTTCTCTATATTTAATTGCGGTTTTTAGATCAATTAATTCGTGTTGATGCTCATCCACAACCATGAACTCATCAGCTAAACGAAGGTCAATAGAAGCAGGTTGAATTTGATGATCTTCAATGTGATTGATAATTATTTCTTTGTTGTTTAGTTTCTCCTTGAGGCCATGACTTGAAAGTATCATATCTTTTCCCTGGGGAAAGGTGTTTTTTAAGTTGTATGTGCTGGAGAAGAGAGAATTTTTTGAGCCAAAACATTAATAAATGCAGGATTTTTCGTCTATAGTAGCCCCACGTAGCTTAATGGTTTGAGCACTTGGCTGTAGATGAATTCCCCTTTTGACACTGCACAGCAGAGGATGAACAAAGGGCAGCTGATCCCGAGAGGTTCCTGGTTCGAGTCCGGGCGTGGGGATACCTTTTTCTGGTTATGTGTAGCGTCATACCAGCCTTAATAAAACCGGTATGCACTTGTAATCTAGGAGTACCTAGAATGAAAGAAGATATTGATCTAGAAAATAATCAAGTGGTTCTTTTTTTAAAGCAACAAGGTGGGGAAGCAACGGAACTTCGTGTCTTTTTAAGTGAAGGAATGGACCTAGATCTAGATAAAGATGGAGTAACGGATATAACGATTAGTCTCCAGTCTCTTCAAGAATCTGGAATAACTCTTTCTTTTGAAAAGTCAAATACTTTCATTGCACAAGAACAGCAGCTTGTAGAAAAAAGAAAAGGCTCTGGCATAGTTATCACATTCATTGTTCTATTCCTAGTAGGTCTTGGTGTTGGGTTATCTTTCCTTATACAAAAGAAAAGACTTTCTCAAGAAAAGAAAGAAGAAGAAGAAAATCCAAAGAGATATTATAAAAAAGAATAAGCCTCAGCCGCGATTTGAACGCGGGACCTCTTGCTTACCAAGCAAGTGCTATACCAGGCTAAGCCACTGAGGCATAATATTTTAGTTTTTTCAAAGGTATATAAATATAACTGTACAGTATCCAAAATTTTAAAAAGCACCAATACTCAGAAGAAATCATGCCAAAAGATCCCATTCAAGAACTGAAAGAAGACTTACAAAAAATAGCACCTTTATTTGATCATTTACGAACTGAAATAAATGCTTCTCGTCAAAGTGCAGCTTCAGAAAAGCTCAAGGAGATACAAAACCAACTAGAAGATCTCAAAAGAAAAGTTAGTAGTAATTTTCATTGGTTAGCACCAAGTCCAGAGCCTGTACAACAAAAAAAATCTTCTTCTTTCTTTGGAATAAAAAAATAATGCGGGGAAAGGGATTTGAACCTTGTCGTGAATCTGGAATGCCAAATTCATCTCGAACCCACTAAGGGACAGGATATCTTAATTGACTCTGCCTTCAGAGTCTGTCCGATTGTGGAAATCCTTAAGTCCTGCGCATGAAGTCCTTCAATACATAATTATATTAAAGTTTGACCAGGCTTTGCTATCCCCGCATATATGCTAGAAAAATCTTTCAATGCTTTATTAATGTTTTGGGATCCGAATAGCCCTCAGTTTGCTGCGACTGTGATAGCTTTTGACCTAGAATGAGTTTAAAAAACTTTTCACAGAAACAGTATCTCCGCTGAGAGCATTCTGGGCTATTTTTTAATAGCTCAAGAAGTCTA
>CAYJSK010000035.1:5215-9222 GCA_964372745.1 Candidatus Woesearchaeota archaeon | reverse complement strand
TACACACATTTCCATCACAGGCATATCCACTAGCACAACCTTTACTCTCATCACAAAAATTATAACACTCACTCACTGAAGTATCACAAGCATACGCACCACAATCCACAGTACAAGCATCTTTTCCACAATAGTCTTCTTTATAGTCACTATAAAACGCTTCAAAACAAAGTCTTTCAGTTTCATCAGAAAGAGAAGCTGCTACACTTGTAAGAGAAGAAGAAAAATCATCATAATGATCATAGACACAATCCGCAACTGCTATCTTCGTATACAACAAAGAAGAATCATACTTTAAACCATAATAATCTTTAGAATAATCATCTAAACAAGAAGAAAAGTCTTCTGGATTTGAAAAAGCTAATATCCAAGAAGTTTCTTGAACATGATCTCCAACACAATCCAAAGAAAGACTCTGTAGAGTATCCAAACAACTTTCATCAGCCTCATCTAAAACTTGTAACTGATATCCATAGTCTCTTTCTGAGGCATCTGTTTCATCTCGACAACCCGCATCATCAGTATCTGTTTCTCCATCTCCATCATTATCAATACAATCCGCACAAACCCCATACGAAGAATGAGGAGTGCATTCAGAGGTACTTGTAACAGTGGAACTTGAAGAGACACATTCTCCGTAACGATCACTAGATGTATCAGTAACACAAGCGGCATCACTACTACATTCATCATCAGAACTACAAGAAAGATAACAATCACCAGTACTTGTATCACAAGCATACGCTCCTATACATTCATTTTCCTCACAATCTATTTCTTTGGAAGAGACACAAGCACCACCCTCACAAGAATAATCTACTCCATATTCAGAACTACAGCTCACACCAGATCCAGAAGAAGAATAAAATAAAAGACTATGCCCATTAGAGTCTACACAAACATATTCCTGAACAAGATCCCCTGCAGAATCAACACAACTATCCTCTTTTTCATAAAAAGATCTTGAATTTGACCTCCATACACCAGAACTACTTGCTTGAGTGAGATAATCTGCTCCACCATCACCATCCTCACAGACGACACATTCTCCGTAACGATCACTAGATGTATCAGTAACACAAGCGGCATCACTACTACATTCATCATAAGAACTACAAGAAAGATAACAATCATTTGAACCACTATCACAAACATATCCTGATGCATTACAGTCTTCTTCTACACACTCATCAATATCAGCAACATCATCCCCATCACTATCAGTACTACAATCATTATTAGAATCACAAGCATATCCACTAGCACAAGCAGAACTAGGATCAGAGCCTAGACCATAATAACAAGAACTAGCACAGCTAGAATAAGTCCCAGAGACTGTACAAACATATCCTTCCTTACAATCACTATCAGTACAAGAAGCACTCACCATAAAAAAGCTAAATAAAAAGAAAATAAATGAGAACAAAAGTATTTTTCTCATGAGCCCACCCCAAACAATCCTAAGAACCAAGACCAAATTCTTGCAAAGAACCCTTGTTCTCCTTCAGGAGCATACGCTAAAGATACTGCATCTTCAGCTTCTTGATCATCCCTAGAAGAATCACAACCACTATCATTAGGATAGTCAGCTCCCCCATCATCATCATTATCCACACCATCACTACACTCAGCAGTATAACAGACAAAAGAAGAACACACTTCATATGTACCAGTACAATCACTATCCACAACACAAGTATCTACATCAGCATACGGTGCTACTTCTTCAGTTAAAGGTGACTCAGTACAAACTCCAGAACTTGCATCACAAACTTGACTATTATCACACTCACTATCACTCGTACAAGTCCCAGAACAATAATCACCTTCATCACCATCAACACAAGAATAAGTAGAACCATAGTCTGTACAAGAAATATAACTCGTACTCATTCCAGAACCATCAGATCGCACTATTTTCTCCTGGAGAGTCACAGCATCACTCTTACACGTATCTAAAGTACTACTAATCAAAACAGTACCATAATAAGAAGCATCACTTAAGAGAGTATATGCTCTATACCCAGAAACATTTCCTCCAATAAGAGCATATTCTCCTCCATCACTATCTTCATAACTATTTGTCCCATCTAAATCCTCAAGATTCACACAAGTTGCAGAGCTATCCTCACATGCAGTACAATAATAAGTCGTATAATCATAATCATATTCTGTTGAAGAACAAGAATACTCTTCCACATAATACATACTTTCTCCTTCCTGTGTACAAGTATCTGTATTTTGTTCATCTGTAATAACAGTTCCAGTAACATAAGGATCAACACCTCCATCACTGTCTTCACAAACAATACATTGGTTATAATTATCTGAAGAAGAATCAGTATCACATTCCGAATAATTCTCACAATCATCATCAGAGCTACAAGAACTTAAACAAGTATTATCTGTATCACAAGCATACCCATTACAAGTATCAGAATCTTCATCACATTCTACACAAACATCAGAAGAACACACACCACTACTACACGCAGCATCACTACTACAAAGCTCTCCTAAATCTACTTGTGCAGTACACACAGCATCTGCACAGTAATATTCTTCTGCACATTCTTCACCACTTGCAGTGCTATCACAAGAACTATAACACGCATTTGCACCCGTATCACACACATACACACCACAATCACTGTCTACACAGGTAGAACTTGTAGAACTAGACGAACTACCAGAACTAGAACTATCACCACTTGAAGAAGAACCTCCACCACCACCACCACCACCACTTGATCGAGAAATATTGGAAACTGCTTCCTCAGCAGAAACTTCTGTACACTCATAATCATTACAATTATATCCTTCAGGACAATCATCCTCAGAATCACACCCACAATCTAAACCACAATCTTCATCTTCATCACACACAGCATCACCACACTCAGAACTTTCAACAGAAACTTCTTCTTCTAAATCACTTTCTTCTAAAGTAACCTCTCGAACAACCTCTTCATCAGAAACCTTTTCAGTATCTTCACCACCTTGTGTCAAAAGAAAAATAACAAAGAGCAAAAGAAAAAGAAGAACCACTCCAACAGGAATCAAAAACCATAATCGTTTGTAAAAAGGTTTTTGTGTAACAACAGCTTGAGCAACCATTGTCCTCCCATAACTAGGAGAAGAAAGCTTTGTTTGAACAGAAGATGCCATCAACTGAGAAACAGTAAGAGGATCAATGGAACTTTTCAAAAGAGCTTCTTTAATTTTTTCATCAGAATATCCTTGAACTCGATACTGTGCAATATGCCCACGTACCTGTTCTTCTATTTTTGGATCTAAAACCATAGCACCATCTCTTTTTATGTATCTAAAACGAAACAAATTTATAAAGATATCCTTTAGAAAAAAATCTGGGCCTGTCAGGATTCGAACCTGAGATCCTCTCCACGTCAAGGAGACGTCATAGCCATTGTCCATCTTGTAAAAAGATTCTAGACCACAGGCCCAAGAATGAAAACAGAAAAATATACTCTTAAAATACCTTTCGATTTAAAAATCCTAAAAGAAAAATAATTTAATCTCTAAAAAAGAAAAATTTCCAAAGAGATGAAGAACCATCTACAAGATCTCTAACTGCTTGTCCTGTAGGAGGAGGATTCCCACCGGGAGGAGGACTCTGACTGCCACTTTGTTGTTGCTGAGGCTGGCTTCCACCACTAGCTGCTTGCCCCCCAGGTCTTTGTTGTCCTTGCTGTTGACCCTGTCTTTGTTGCCCAATCTGTTGTGTACCCCTTTGTTGATTTTGTGCTTGACCTATTTGTCCGGACTGTTGCTGACCACCTACACCTTGTCTCTGTCCAGCAGATGCACTTTCACCTTGCTGTCCTCGATTTCTTTGGTCAGAAACACCCCCAGATTGTCCACCCTGTTGAACTTGATTTCCTTGACTTTGACCAAACTGATTGTTCCCTTGTTGTCCTTGACCTTGTTGATTATTTCCTTGACTTTGACCAAACTGATTGTTCCCTTGTTGTCCTTGACCTTGTTGA
>CAYJSK010000035.1:0-5115 GCA_964372745.1 Candidatus Woesearchaeota archaeon | reverse complement strand
TTATTTCCTTGACCTTGACCAAACTGATTGTTCCCTTGTTGTCCTTGACCTTGTTCACTAAAACTTTCTTGCCCAGAATTATCCCCAGAAAATTCTCCGCCTAAACTTTCACTCCCATAACTTTGTTGCTGTTGTTGTTGAACCAAACTTGCTTGACATGCTTGAACAACGCCAGAACGAGAAGAGATATACAAAGAATCTCCAACAAGCAACGTAACAGAACTACCATCTGCTTCATAACTATAAACGACAGAATTTCCTAAACCTAAAACACTCTGCCCATACCTATTCAAATCAATGGTTCCTGCATCTTGTGAATCTATAGTAACCGCATAATTAGAAGTGCCTGTATTTTGACTTCCCTCACTAGAACTTTGACCTTGTTGATTATTTCCTTGACTTTGACCAAACTGACTATTTTGTGAACCCTGTTGAGTATTACCACTTTGTGAATTTTGACTATCCCCTTGTTGTCCACCTTGACCAGAATTTTGTCCACTAGAACTTTGTCCTTGCTGTCCACCTTGACCAGAAGCTCCACCACTTTGACCTTGCTGTCCACCTCGACCAGAGTTTTGTCCACTAGAACTTTGACCTTGCTGTCCACCTCGACCAGAAGCTCCACCACTTTGACCACCCTGACCACCACCAATAATCCCACCAACAACTCTTCCCGTTCCTGCAAAAGCATTATCACTAAAAAATTGAATAAGAGCACGTACTACATTTCCTGTTGCAGAACTTCCAGAAGAACCAACCTGTCCACCAGAGGATTGTTGTTTATTTTGAGTTTGTGTAGAACCAGAAGCAGATTGTCCACTTGCAGAAGAACCACCCACTGTACCACCAACACCTTGTCTATTTCCTCCAGAAGCTAATTCTCCTTGCTGCCCTTTATTCACACTTGCAGACTGTGTTTGTCCATAATTCCCACTCGTAGAACTTGCAGTAAATATAACATCACTGCCTGTATACGTTTCTTTATTCACATAGGCAAGTAAAGACTGCCCATACACTTCAAAACCAGAATCGAGAGGATAAATGGTATAATAATATCCATAAGAATCTGTAAGACTCAATGAACCATCACTCAAAGGACTCACAAGAAAATCTCCAACAACGGTATCACTACTAATTTCTTCACAAGAATAAGTTTGTGCACTCCCACCAAAGGAAGATCCACCACTATAGCTTTGTTGTACTTGTCCTAACTGATTTTGTAAATCTTGAAAATTTTGTTGATTTCCTCCTTGAAAACCCTGTAAATTTGTTTGTGTACGAGAAGAGAAGGAATTAAGTTGCTGAAGAGCTTGTTGATTTCCTTGTCCTCCTTGTTGAGAAAGGGCTTGATATGCTCCTTGTAAACCCTGAACAGACTTTTGTCCACTTATTTCTATCGCACCTGCATAACTATTCGCAGAAATTTGTCCTTGAGCTCTTCTTTGATCTAAAGATTGTGCTTCCTTTAATCCTTCTCGAGCAATTTTCTGTTGAACTGCAGGATCACTACTCGTATAGCTCACAGCAGTATCAACGAAAGTATCTGCCCAACCTAAAAAAGGATTATCTCCAGTTATTCCAGCAGATGCACTTGTATCCTCTGCAATACAATATCGATACACACAATCATAGCCTTCATTACATCCAGAGCTGCTTGTACAAGCACCAGCAGAAAGACTCGTCAGAAAAACACAAGTAAAAGTAGAATAATCACAACCTTCTTTTGAAATACAATCCTGATGACTCACACAAGCATCACCAGAAGCAGTAGTAGAAGAAGAACTCTCCTCACTGCTATCTTCTAAAAGGCAATATCGATAAAAACAAGCATACCCATCACTGCAATCAGAACCAGTTGTACAAGTACCATAAGAAAGACTCGTTATTAAATCACAAGTATAAGTGGAAAAGTCACAAGCTTCACCGAGGGGACAGTCTTTATGAGTAGAACAAGAATCACCCGAAGCAGTAGAAGAAGTAGCAATAGTAGAAGAACCCCCACTTGGATCAGTACAAACTTTCTTTACACAAGATAATGCACCCGAACATCCATTATCAGATGTACAAGCATCACCTTCTTCACCATATGCTAAAACAAAAGGGATTACTAATAAGATAAATAATACAAACAAACCTCTTTTCATAAAAAATTTGAAGTACTAGAACTTTAAAAACATTTCGTCTAGAATTTTACTTTCACATTCTTCTTTTCTTCCACAGTTGCTTCAAACAAATTCTCTTTTTGATATGCAAAAAATCGTGCTAACAACAAATCAGGAAAAGATTGTATACGAATATTATAGGTATTCACACTATCATTATAAAATTCTCTTCGATCAGCCAATTCATTTTCTAAACCACTGATTCTCTGTTGCAGATGCATAAAATTTTCATTTGCTTTCAAGGTAGGATAATTCTCTGCAACAGCAAAAAGAGTTTTTAATGCACCACTTAAAACATTGTCAGCCTCAGCCTTCGCAGGCATACCTTTTGCTTTCATAAAATCAGTTCGAGCTTTGGTAACACCTTCAAGAACTCCTTTCTCATGCTTCATATATCCCTTAACAGACTCAATAAGATTAGGGATCTCATCACTTCTTTGTTTCAAAAGCACATCAATATTCGACCAGGACTTCGCAATATTATTTTTCAAAGAAACAAGACTATTAAATAAAATGATAACATAAAGGATAAAACTAAGAGCAACTAAACCAAAAAGAATCAACACAAACAAAAAAATTCCTAGAGCCATAACCCTTTACAAAATCTTAAGATATTTAAAGATTCCGATAACCCCTAACAGAAATAAAAGAGAACCAAAAATCAAGCCCAAAGCAATTTTCCACAGAAATGATTGCAAAACATCTTTTTCAGACTTGGGTGAAATGTAAAAGAGTTGATTCCCTTTTTGGATCATAATATCCTCTTCATTCTTTTTTCCAGTCCCTTCTGCAACAAAGGGATTATCACCAGCAGTCCCCATGATATACACATTTTGTTGGGGGAAAAGAGCATACTCAGTATACCTCATATCATGATTCATACCTACTAAACCCTCAAAAGAAATACTCCTCTTCTGCAAAAAACCTCGTACATGTACAGGAGGATCAACACCAAATCGAGATTGTAAAGTCGCAGTCTGAGGAACATCCATTTTTGCACCAGTGGGATCAACAAGCACAGACCCACTAGAATCTTTGAGTTCAAAAGGCACACTTTCACTCCCCCTTTGTACTGTTTTCCAATCCCCACCACCTTTCCTATTCGTTTCATATCGTTCAATCTCATACCTATAATACACACACTCTTTTTGGGAAAAAGGTCCTCGAAGAATTTTATTTCCATACGGAATAATCATTCCATATACTTCAACAAAACCCATTGCAAGAGAACGAACTTTAGACGTAGGAGTATTTTCAATCAATTTTTTTGTTCGAAAAGAAAGAAATCCATAAGAAAACAAAGCTATGCCTACTCCAACACCAATAAAAGATAAAATAAGTATACGCACATCCATCCAATAGAGAACAAACAACCATCTTTTTAAACTTTACCCCAAAAAAGAGCAAATCAAAACATGGAGAAATCATAACAACAATTTTTTTAAACCCTTACTTTCATACACTCAGAAAATGATGGAAGAAACCTACGAAGCACTAGAGACAGACTGTTCTAATTGCAACCTTAAATTCAAACTTATGGACATGAAAATCAGCCCTTCAAGTAATTTAATGGTATGTATCAATTGCTACACCTATCCTGGTTCTAAAATCAAAAGAATTCGATAGATTTTTAAAAGTCTTTATCTTGAAGATTTTAATGTCTGACTATCCATTATATAACTATAATCTTCTCACCAAATTTGTAGAAGGTAATGTGCAAGGAAGGATTCAAACACTCTATCAAGCTATCAATACTTTCATAGAAGAAAGTGGTCCCATTCTTGAAGATATTCAACAAAGAGCAAATATCATGAATAGCATCCCTTTTGGAAAATTAAAAAGAGCCATAATTGAAGATAGTTTAAGAGGAGATTATGACGGAGCAAAAAAAGGCTTAAGCTCATATAATCGTATCTTTGGAAAAGTAGATCTCTATCTAGGATTAATGACTTCTAACTATAAACTTCCCCAATATCTCAAAGAAAATAATGTTCCAGCAGAGCAAATAGTTTTTTTTCAAAAAGAATTGCAAATTTATTGGGAGGACACATATGGTTACCATCTCAATCACCTTGAACGTTGTCTAAAACTTCTCAAACAACTCAGAGATATACTTGAAGAAGAAGTCAAACTCCTTGAAAAAATCCCTGGAGAATCCTATTTAACTGCCTTAGAAGAGAATGAACAACTCGCAGAACTATTTCAAAAGGAAATACAAATTTTCTGGGAGTTTGTACAAACAGCCCAACTTCAAGAACAAGAAACAAACAAACTAATTGCATCATTAAATACCCAGATAAAAAAAGTGCGAATACAAATGAGAGCATACACAGAAATAATCAGAAAAGGGCTAGGAAAAGACCTGCTAGAAAGTAAAACAAACTTAGAAAGAACCTTAATTGCCTTAATGTTTCTTCTCGGAGCTATAAATCTAATCATCTCTATTCCTAAAACACTTAAAAAGAAAGCAATTACAAAATTTTGGGGAAGATTTTCTAGTGAAGAAAGGCTTTCAAACGAAGGGAAACTCCTCCTTGCAGAAGCTACAGATCTACTTACAAGTTAAAAGCCTCAGGAGAGATTTGAACTCCCGACCTGTAGTTTACAAAACTACTGCTCTACCAGCTGAGCTACTGAGGCATAGACTAAAAGGGAAAAATCAAAGCTTAAAAAGATTACTATTCACCTCTCTGTTCATATTAAAGGGTCATTTTAATATTACCTCCTTTTTTGTCGTATTCGGGTGATTGAGACTTTGTTTAAGTAAGCTCAGCCACCTGTTTCTGCCTAAATCAATATCAATTTCTGCTACTTGAGAAGGTGTCGCTCCATTGAGAGCCATGTGCTTCTTAATGAAGTTGTGATATAATCTGAAAGCATCATTCCATTGCTGTGCTGTTTCATCTGACTTAAATCCTCTTCTCACTTTGTCAAATTCCCTAAACTCATTATG
>CAYJSK010000034.1:0-9364 GCA_964372745.1 Candidatus Woesearchaeota archaeon | reverse complement strand
GGTGCGGCGTTGTATTGTGCACGATTTACGTTAAAAACTATTGTTATTGCAAAAGATTATGGTGGGACTGGAAATATTGCTCACCTTGTTGATAATTGGATTGGAGAGCCAGGTATTACTGGCCCTGAACTTATGCAAAAATTTATTGCTCATGTGAAAGAATATAAAGTCCCGCTTGTTGAAGCAGAAGTTGTTTCTATTGAAAAAACAAAAAAAGGCTTTTTAGTAAAAACGAATGATAAGAAAAAGTATGAAGCGAGAACCATTCTTTTTGCGAATGGTATGACACATAGGAAGCTAGGTGTTCCCGGTGAGAAGGAATTTTCTGGGAAGGGTGTACATTATTGTTACACTTGTGACCTGCCTCTTTATGGGGGTAAGACTCTTGCTATTATTGGGGGAGGAGATGCTGCTGCTTTGGGAACTTTATTTGCGGAGAATTATGCCAAGAAAATTTATGTCATTTATCGGGGAGAAAAGTTACGTGCTGAGCCTATATCTGCACAAAAGGTGTATAAGATGAAGAAAGTTGAAGTGATTCATAACACAAATGTTATTGAGATATATGGTGATACATTTGTGAAGGGTATAAAGACTGATACAAAAAAGGATATTAAAGTTGATGCAGTGTTTATTGAAATAGGGCACTTGCCTTTGTCTGCTTTAGCGAAAAGTGTTGGTGTAAAAATTGATGAAAAAGGCTTTATCCCTGTGGATAGAAATCATGCGACTAATGTTGCTGGTGTCTTTGCTGCCGGAGATATAACGAATGCTACTTCTTTGAAACAGTTTATTACCTCTGCTGCTGAAGGGTCTATCGCTGCACAGGGTGTCTATTATTATCTGCAAAAAAGTATTTAAAGTCTATTCTCTTTTGATAGAGTTATAAATGGTGAGAAAAAAAGAGTTGAGGAGTTTTAGTCATAGAGATCTCTTTCTTATATCCTTTGTTATTTTTGCTTTAGTAGGAAGTTTTATTCTCTTGCAAGAAATTTCTTCTCCTTTCGGGTTGTTAGGTATCTCCGGTTATAATGTTGCTCACATTCAAGCAGATTGTGGGGGTGCAACTGCGTGTCAATGTAATGATGCTCTTACGAGTTCGCGTACTCTTACTGCTACAGATAATCTTACGGGTTGTTTTTTGGGTCGTGCTTTAACTATTAATGTATCTCATGTTGTTCTTGATTGTGATGGAAGGGTCATTGCAAGTAATGGTACTGGGACTTTGGGGGTTGTTGTTGATACTGGTGTGACAAATGTTACTATTCGAAATTGTAATATTGATAATTTTTCACAACAAAGTCTTCGCTTTTTGAATAGTAGCGGGAATAATTCTGTTGTAGAAAATGTTAATTTTTCTAATTTTAATGGGTCAACTTCACGTGCTCTTGATGTAGGTAATTATATTGTTAATTTGTCTATTCTTCATAATATCTTTAAAGCAAATAGTAGCACTGCTGATGCTATTGTTTTTGGTGGTGTAAGAAATGTTAGTATCCGAAATAATACCTTTGAACTTTTAGATATTGCTCTACAGTTTGGTTCTGCTGGAGTTGAAACTGCTAACCTTTCTGTTTCTGGTAATAGGTATGTTTCTCCAGCAATTGGGATTCTTCTTTTATCTGGGATGTATTCTAATAATACTTTCCGTGATGAGAATGTATCTGGAACAAGCTTTGCTTATGATATTCGAGAATCAGATGGTAATTTTACGAATAAATTTGTGAATACAAGTGTAGCGTTGCGTTCTAATAAGATTATTCGTTTTGGTTCTGCTAATACTGTTTTTGTGATGGCACAGAATGAATCTTTTGCTTATTATCTTTCTACTTCTTTTGGGAATGGAGTTCTTACAAATAACAGAGATGTTCTTCTTTGGAGTTCACGTAATGTTTCTTTTACAGACAATTATAGTATCCCTCCTAGTCCTGTAAATTATACTTTTCTTACTAATTTTACTACTGGTGGAGTTCTTATTTATGTAAATGGTAATCTTAATCGATCAGCTGTTTTTAATCCTCAGGGTATAGTGTCTGCACTGTTGTATCCTCTTTCTGGTTTGAATAATATCTCTTTTGGTGTTGATGTTGTGAATCCTGGGCTTACTTTGAACTCTCCTACATTAGATTCTAGTTTAGGTTCTGGGACGACAGAAACTCTTTTGAACATAAGTACAAATGAGAATGCTTCTTGTCGTTTTGATACTAGTAATGTTGTCTATGCAAGTATGGCTAATGCTTTTAATAGTAGCAGTAACTTTACTCATGTTGGTGTTGCTCGAAGTCTTTCTGGTGGAGGGAGTTATACATATTATGTACGTTGTCAGGATTTAGTTACAAATACTGTTGCTACAACGTTGAATTTTAGTGTGAGTACTGCTCCTGTGAGTAGTTCTTCAAGTAGTTCTAGTTCTGAAGGGAAGAGTAGCAAAAGTAAGTCTTCTGCTCCTGCTGCTGAAGAAGAGACAGAAATAGTTTCTCCAGTTGCTTCTCAACAAGAAGAAGAAGCTATTGTTGAAGAGGAAGCTGCTTTAGATGAAGAGAAAGAAAATAGAGGTAGTGATGTTGCTCAAAGTTCTGAACTAAAAACTGAAGAAGAATCTTCAACACGTGGATATGCTCCTTTGTTTTCTCCAGAGAATTTGACTTCGGTGACTCTTTGGTTTGTACTTCTTGTTTTGCTTTTCCTTTTTGTTTTCATTTTTGGCTTCTTGAGACATTATCCTAAACAAGAAAGTTCTGTTCAGAAAGCTGTAGAGCTGAAGACTATGAAGGATTATTATGCTTCTTTTGTTCTTCTTAAAAGGATGTGTCAGAGTAGTTCTGATGAGCAAAGAAAACAGGCTCGTGCTTCTTTAGATTCTTTACAAAAAGTTTTTGCTGAGTCTTGGTTACAAACACAGACAAAGATTGTTTATAGAACAAATAATCTTGCACAGATTCAGCAGAGTTTAGTATCTATTGCTATTTCTCTTCCTGTCTATACCTCTTCTTCTCTTGTTTCTCTACGTAGAGATAGTTCTGCTTTACAATGTTTACAAACTCTTTTTGGAACAAAGGATGGTATTGATACTATTATACAAACATTAGAATTTATCTCTGGAAAGTCTTCTGACAAGATTTTATTTGTAAGTCCATCTTTAGAGTCACGAATGAAATACCCTGAAAGAATTGCTGGGTTTGATTATGATAAGGGGTATTTTAGAATAAGTACTTGCGGTTTGAAATGAAAAGGCTTTTAAGAATGTTTACTATTGAGGTGATTGTATGACTGAAGAAGCAGAGATGTATGATGATATTGGTCCAGAGAAAATAGTCCATATTTATGATCCTCAAAGTGGTTTGAAAGGATTTCTTATTATTGATAATACCAGAAGAGGTCCTGCGAAAGGAGGAGTTCGTTTACGGCCAGATGTTGATGAATTGGAAGTGTTTCGATTAGCACGTGCAATGACATTAAAGTGTGCAATGGCTGATCTTCCTTTTGGTGGTGGGAAGTCTGGAATTATTGCTGATGCGAAATTATTGAGCAAAAAACAAAAGAAATCTTTGCTTGTTGCTTATGGTAAGGCTATACGACATCTTGCGCCTTCTGAATATGTTTCTGCGCCTGATATGAATACTGCTGAAGAAGAAATGGCTTGGATTGTTGAAGGGACGAAGAACAAAAGAAGTGTTACAGGAAAGCCTAAAAGACTAGGAGGGATACCTCACGAGTTAGGGAGTACTGGATTTGGTGTGTATCATTCGACACTTGTTGCGTTAAAGCATTTGAACAAAGATGTGAAGGAGGTTACTTTTGCTGTGGAAGGTTTTGGAAATGTTGGAGAGTTTGCTGCGAAGTATCTTTGTGAAGCTGGTGCGAAAATGGTTGCTGTCTCTGATTCGAAAGGTGTGCTTGTGTGTATGGAAGGTATTGATTTTATTGCTTTGAAAAAGGTGAAAGAAAAGAAAGGGAGCGTTACTTTGTATGGAAAAGGGAAGGTTGAAAATGGAAATAAGATACTTGATGTTCCTTGTGATGTGTTGATTACTGCTGCAGTGAAAGATTTGATCTTAGAAAAAGATGTTTCTCGTTTACGCTGTTCTTTGATTGTTGAAGGTTCAAATATTCCTATGAGTCATGCTACTGAAGAAGCTCTTCATGAAAAAGGGATTCTTGTCATTCCAGATTTTGTTGCAAATGCTGGTGGTGTTATTAGTTCTTATGTGGAGTATAAAGGTGGAAGTGTGAAAGAGATGTGGAAGCTTGTTGAGAAAAAGGTTGTGAAGAATACAAAACTTGTTCTTGCGGAGAAAGGAAAATGCCCAAGGTGTGTTGCGAATGTTATTGCACGAAAGAGGATTCTTGGGAAGTAGCTAAGGGAGTATAGAATAGTTTATATAGCTTTTTTTAGTATTTTTATCTATGGTTTTAGATGTTCCTCAAAGTATTGTAAAAAGACAGACTGCCTATAAGATCTGGCTTCGAGATATTCATAGATCTGAGAGTAAAGTTGATGAAAATTCGGGGTTTCCTTCTTTTTTTGTTTCAGGCAAAGAAGTTGTTCGAGTAAATGTTATTGGAAGTGTTATAGGTTCTTTTTATTCTGGTGGATATAGCAGCCTTGTTATTGATGATGGTTCTGCACAAGTGCGATTAAAAGTTTGGGCAGATGATTTGTCTCTTGTTGAAGGAAGAGATATTGGGGATTTTGTGTTGGTTATAGGAAGGATAGCAGAGTTTCAAGGAGAAAGATATGTACGACCAGAAATTGTTCGTCTTGTGAGTTTAGACTGGGCTCTTTTACGAAGGTTGGAGTTGGTCAAGGAGTATGGTGTTCCTGTGAGAGAAGAAAAGGTGGTTTTACCTCAAGAGAAAAGTTCTGCTCCTGAAGTTGAGCCTTCTTTAGCTGCTCGGGAAAAAATACTTGCACTCATAGAAAAGAATGAAGAAATTGCAGAAAGTGTTCTTGTTGGAGAATGTCAGATGCCTAAAGAGAAAATCATGACGGCTTTGTATGATCTTTTGAAAGAAGGTGAGATTTTTTCTCCTAAGAAGGGTTATTATCGTTTGGTGTAAAGCTTTATATAGTCTTTATTTTTCTTTTTAGCTATGAATTATGAACAGATGTTGAAATTAGCAAAGGAGAAGCTTCCTAAAGTTCAGAGTAAGTCTGAGCGATTTGTTGTTCCCAAAATACAGGGGCATGTAGAAGGGAATAAAACTATTTTGATTAATGTTTTTACTCTTGCAGATCTTTTTGCACGGCCTCCGGAACATTTTCTTAAGTATCTTCAAAGAGAATTAGCGACTCCTGGTTTTTTTCAAGAAAAGCGACTTGTTTTTGGACGAAAGCTTAGTAGTCAAATGATTAATGAGAAGGTTCAGAGATATGTGGAAATCTTTGTTCTTTGTGATATGTGTAGTAAACCTGATACACAGTTGATTACTGAAGAGGGGAAATTAATTAAAAAATGTATGGCTTGTGGGACAAAATCATTGGTACAAGCGAAAATATGAGCCTTGAAAAAATACGCAAAGAGTATGAAATATATGGGTCTTTTGATTTTGAAAAGAAAGGAGACTCAAAGGGGTATCTTGGATGATTTCTGTTAAGTTTCATGAAACTGTTGTTTCTCTTTGTGATGAAGAGTTGATTGGAAAGTCATTTGAAGATGTGAAGCATTCTTTAGTTGTCTCTGAAAGATTCTTTCGAGGTGAAGAGATGAGAAAAAAACAGGTTTTAGAAGTTCTTAAACATGCTACGAGTATGAATCTTGTAGGGAAGAAAATTATAGCGATTGCTTTAGAGGCAGGATATATTAAGAAGGAAGATATTTTAACTATTCAAGGAGTACCCCATGTCCAAATCTACTCATGCTAATAACCCTAAATATTTTGAAGCGACTATTCAATTACGCCCCTATAATCAAGATGTTTTTGATTTTATTGAACAACAAATTGCAAGTAAACATAATAAAGAATATTTTATTTCTCGAATTGAAAAATTAAAAACAGGTATTGATATTTCTTTTAGTTCTCAACGGTATGCACGAACTTTAGGACAACTGCTTAAACGAAAGTTTCCTCACGGTGAGCTGTTAATTACTAAAAAAATGCATACTAGGGATAGGATGACAGATAGAGAGTTGTCTCGTGCCACTGTGTTATTTCGTTTGAGAGAGAAAAGAGTTGATGATGAGGAAGAATGAAGTTTCTTCAGTTGTCTTCTCCTTTGATTCTTGCACCTATGGCTGGTGTGACAAATGCTGCGTATAGAATTCTTTGTAAAAGGATGGGTGCTGCTCTTTGTTATACTGAATTTTTGAGTGCAGATGCATTAATACGATATAAGGATGCTGTAGATAATCCTGTGTTTGATGTTGTGGAAGAAGAGAGACCTGTTGTCACACAAATATTTGGTGAGGACCCTAAGAAAATATTTGAAGCTGCAGAATTTCTTCAAGGAAAAACTGATGTGATTGATTTTAATATTGGTTGTCCTGCTCCTAAAGTTCTTGCTTGTGGGGGTGGAGCTGCACTTTTGAAGAATCTTGGAAGAATTAAGGAAATTTTAGAACAATTGAATACTCTGCATACGCCTATTTCTTGTAAAATTCGTTTAGGTGTTGATGAAGAACATATTGTTGCTCGAGAGGTTGCAAAGATTGCTGAGAAAGCTGGTTGTTGTGCCATTGCAGTACATCCACGAACACAAAAACAAGGGTATTCTGGTAAGGCTGATTGGAGTTATATTCGTAAAGTGAAAGAAGTAGTTTCTATTCCTGTGATTGGGAATGGGGATATTGAAAGGGTGCAAGATGTTTCTCGCATGATGCAAGAAACGGGATGTGATTATGTTATGGTAGGTAGAGCTGCTATGAAAGATCCTTTCTTTTTTAAAAAAGCAAAACATTATTTGGATACAGGTGAAGTTTTAGATGATCTTTCCTTTTCGGAGAAAATGAGGCTATTGCAAGAGTATGTTTTTCTCCTCAAAAAATATAATTTGTATAGTACTATTCTTGTGAAAGATGCTTTGATACGATTTACTAAAGGATATAGAAACAGTGCACAGTTGCGTTTAGATCTTACACGAACAAAGAGTTCTGAAGAATTACAAGAAAAAATATCTGCTCTTCTTTAGTTTGTTTACTTTGCTGCAAGTTTGTCTTCTTCTAATGTAGTCTTCTTTAGAATGAAAAAGTCTTCTAGAATTGCTGTTATTTCATTTAGAACTGCTCTTTTCTCTCTTTGTATCCCTGAGATCAAAATTGGGGTTGTTTCCTCTAGGCTGATTTCTGTTGATTCGCTCTTTCTCTTTTGCTCTTCTCCTATAAAATAGCTCCAGGTTATTTCTCTTTTATTGCCTTTTGCATTTCCTGTTCTTTGTTTTACAGCTTTCAGAAGTCCTTCAGGTAGATCTCCTTGCATGGTGTATTCTATTTCTAAAAGAAGATGAATGTAGTTTTCTCTTTTTCTCCATATGATGCCTTTTATTCTGTCTTCCATTTGTAGATCTCTTTTTCCTTTTGTTGAAATGATGATTGTATATTTTTCTTTACCTATAGAAAATTCTAGCCATGCTTCCGCAGCTCCTGTTCCTATACTGCTTCCACCTTCTTCAAACTTTCTTCCTCCATTGTTTAGAATGATTGGTTTTAGTTCTTCTAATAGGCTCTTAAGAATGGAAATTTCTGTTCCTATTTTTGTTCGTAAAATCATTTCATTTGAAGTGACCATATCTTCTTTTTTAGTTTTGTTTGTACTTAAACTTTTCCCTCTCCAAAGCTTTATAAATAGTCTTTAGTTCTTTGAATTTATGAATAAGAAGCGAGAAGAAGAGCTCAAGCAACAACAAGAGCAGCAAGAGATTATGCGTGTAAAGTTGCCTCGAGGAAAGCAATCTATTGGTTTTATTGAGTCACGATTGGGGAATGGAAGAATGCGTGTGCGATGTTATGATGGGAAGATTCGTGTGTGTCGAATTCCTGGAAGTTTGAAACGGAATTTATGGGTTCGAGAAAATGATATTGTGCTTGTTGAACCTTGGGAATATGGTGGAGAAGATAAGGGTGATGTTATCTACAAATATAGACCAACACAAGCTGAGTGGTTACGAAGAAAAGGATATATTAAAGAAGTGACTGTGGATTTAGAAGAGTTCTAAATTTTTTAAATTATTTTACTTAGGTTTTTTACTATCTTCCTAGAACATATGTTCTTAAAGTAAAACTTTCTCCTCCAGCTTTTGGTGTTGGGTCTGTTGCTTGGTATATTCCTAATTCTTCTGCTGTAATTTTTTCTGCAAGCTCTTTTAGATTTATCCTCTCAGGATGTTTTTCTAAATATGTCACAACTCCTGCAGTGAACTTTCCTTGTCTTGCATTTCCAAGTCTCACTTCTTGTGCAAACTCTTCTCTTCCTGTTGCACAAAGTACCACGGTTCCTGCTGGGATATATTTTGTATTTTTTGAATCTAAAAATGATCCTGATCTGCAGCAATCAAGTAATAAGGCTTTGTTTCCTCTTATGTCTTTAAGCCAGTTATATATTTCTTTTTGAGTAATTCTTCTTTCTTCTTTTTCTGATCCATGTACACTTATACCATCATATGCACCGTGTCCACTAAAGTATACAATTGTGTGCCCAAGGTTTGTGCTTTCCCGTGCAATTCTTTCTAGCTTTTTTTGTATATTCGCTTTTGTCGCAGCTTCTCCTTCCAGGATTTGTATTCTTCCTGCAGGGTATCTTCTTTGGTTTAATGTTCTTTCCATAGATGCAAGATCTGCTGCTACAATGTCTTTTCTATCTTGGTAGTATCCTATAAGCAAGGCAAAGGTTTCTGTTTCCTCTTTTGGTGTTTCTATGCTTTCTACTTTGATTTCAAGTTCGGTTCCGAAGTTGATGTTATCATGAGTTCTTAGTTCTCTTTCTTCTGAGACCTTTACTCCATTTACAAAAGTACCATTTAGGCTATTTAGGTCGGCTATTCTAAATTGTTCTTCATAGGGGCTTATAATGGCATGGTTTCTAGACATACTGTTCCTTCCTTCCACTGTGAGGAGGACTTCAATTTCTTCTGGTGTGCTAAAGATCGGGTGCGTGGCTCTTTCTAGTACAACCCATTCTCGTGATGGTAGTCTTCCTATATTGGTGGGTTGGGTAATTCTAAATCTTCTTTCTTCCCCTGCGAGTGTTTGGAGTAGTGTTAAGACCTTTACCATGCCCATTTTAGAGACCCTCTTCTTTATATATTTATCGCCCCTCCTTAGTGGTTTCAATCGTGTTTCCAGAGCTTTTATAAGCTTTCTTTCTCTTTTGGTTGTATGTCTAAAAATAAGTTTATTGCCTATGAAAATGTTTTTGATGAAAGTACCTT
>CAYJSK010000033.1:0-9598 GCA_964372745.1 Candidatus Woesearchaeota archaeon | reverse complement strand
CCACATCTTCATCACCAGAATAATCTATAGCATAATCACCATCATCATCTAATCCATTATTACATTCTGCTTCTTCTATACAGTCTCCTGTATTCGTATCACAACTTTCACCAAGAGGGCAGTCATCCTCACTTTCACAAGCCTCAGAATCAGCACCAACTTCTTCATCCGTCCACGTAGTACACTCACCATCATCTAAATCAGTATCTCCATCACCATCATTATCTACCCCATCCGCACAAGAAGGCAAGACATCACCACAAGTACCAGTAGTCCCAGCATCTTCAGAACAAGAAATAACAAGATCTACACCACTTTCCACAACTTCACTTCGTGCATACAATTCATTTACAGTAATCACTAAACCACCTACAGTGACCGTACTTCCTTCAGTAATTTGCTCATCGGTCCCATCAACATCAATAAGAGCATAACCTTCACTAGAACTCAAACCGGAAAAGCTCACAATATTATTGTCATAAGTAACAGATTCACCAAGACTAAGAAAAAAATCTTCATCACAAGCAACACTTGCTGCACTATCTACACAAGAAGGACTTTCACACATATATCCAAATGCACAAGCACTTACTTCAGAAGGAACACTCAAGGTAGCAGAAGTACCAGAATCAACACTAACGACAGTAACTTCCAAACCTCCAACAGTAGAACTTGATCCTTCACTAATAATTTTACTCTCACCATCAACAGCAACAACAGCACTACTAGAAGAAACATCAACAAGAGTCAAGGTTTTTGTAGAGCTATCTACAGGAATACTTAGAGACTCATCAATATCCAAAGAATAAGAAGTCCCACTATCATCACTACAACTATCATAACAAGTATGGAACGTACTACTCGCACTATCTGCATCACACGCATATCCTTCAGCACAAGCATCCAAATCATTAGACAAACATTCAGTACACACACTTTGATGACACAAACCACTGCTACACTCACTATCACTCGTACAACTTCCACTAGTACTTGCAGTCGCACTCACACAACTGCCACTACTACAACTATACCCAGAACTACACTCTGCATTATAATCCGTACAA
This sequence comes from Candidatus Woesearchaeota archaeon, assembly GCA_964372745.1. Classification (GTDB taxonomy): domain Archaea; phylum Nanobdellota; class Nanobdellia; order SCGC-AAA011-G17; family GW2011-AR17; genus JAGVZZ01. Next base: position 8,531 of record CAYJSK010000033.1, on the reverse strand, counting down.
GAGGAATAACAAAGAGCTAAGATACTACAATCATAGCCGCTACAACTACTACTAGATGTACAAGCCGTACTACTCAACACAGAGAGGTTTGATAAAGATAAGTTGAATGCTCGATAATAACTATTATCCGTTTCATTTTCTTCATCAATAAGATCACTACTATCCACAGTCATATTATAGGTCACATTCACATACTTCGTTTCATTCAAAGTCTGATAAATACTTAATACCTGATAATCACAATCTTCAATATCTGTTTTATTCACAGCAAGTGTCGAACTCTTCACAACAGTAGAGTTAATCACTGTACCATTTTCATAGGAGAAAAGACAAGAAACATTCACATACCCGCTTGTACTCGTATCACCAACATTCGTATAATTCACATCAAAAGAAACACTATACTTTGAATAACTTCCAAGAACATCTAAAATCTGATAATTCTCTTTAGCAGCAGAAACAGTACTTGTATTCGTACTCGTCACACTTTCTTCTTCACACACACCCGAACTACAACTATATCCATCAGCACACCCACTTGTGGAAGTACAAGAATCATAACAACTTCCTCCACTAGAACATCCAAAACCATCATCACAATCAGAATCATCCACACACTCAGGCTCATCTTTAACAATCACAGGAGCAACAACTTCTTCTTCAACAGCAACACATGCACCATTTCGATCACATTCTTCATCACGTCCACAATCATCATCACTGCTACATCCTGTTTCTTCCACACAAGCCCCATCATCATCACATATCTCTCCTGTAGAACAATCTTTATCCTTAGAACATTCAACACTAGGGACAAGGTAAACATACGCAACTCCTAAGATCACCAATAAAAACAAAGCTCCAAAAATAATAAAAACAGTACGCATTCCAGATCCAGAAGAAGAAGGCGGAGGAGAAGAAGAGGCTTGAGAAGCACTTTGTTGAGGTCGTGTCGCTTCACTAAAAGCATCTTGTATTTGTGCTTGTGTCCATCCCTTTTGTGCAAGAACTTGTTCTACTTCAGCTCGAGAACTTCCTTTTTGTAATGCATTTTGAATAAAACGAACAATACCCTGATCAGCCACTACATACACCTCATTCCAAAACATAAGAGTTCCATCCTTTTTAAACATTTTCTTTTTGATACAAAAAGTATTATAAAGAGAAAAAAATCAAAAAACATCTATGCGCTGGTAATTTAGAGGTAGAATTTCTGCCTTCCATTGGGAAAAACCTGAAGTGAGCAGAATACCTGGGTTCGATTCCCAGCCAGCGCACCATTTTAGAAAAAAAGAATTTCACTCAAAGATCCGGAAATCTTCCGGTTTTTTCCAAGCAATACTTTTAAATAGAAAATCTACACGTATATACATGGAAACTATTTATTATTCTGGAAAACAAATCATTGTAAAAAATCATGCTATTCGTAAAGCAAAAGAAAGAAGGATAAGTTACCCAGATAGAGTCCGCCAAGTAATATACACAGGGAAGGTAGAAAGATTTGGAAAGAATGGAGTAAAAAGAACAAAGAGAGGATCTATTATCTGCATAGGTGAAGACATAGGAGAATATATTGTAATCAAAACAATTGAGCGAGGAAACTAAAAATGAAATGCCCATTTTGTAAAAAAGGAAACATGCTAATTATAACAGACTCATTTAAAGAAGATAATATTAACTATGAAGTCTACAGTTGCCCTATATGTAAAGAAGAAATACTAGATATGCAACAACTAAAAATCCTCGCAGCAAAATGTAAAGAACTAAGAAAAGCAACAAGCTTTGCAAAATGGGGCAATAGCCTTGCCATAAGAATCCCAGAAGAAATGGTGAAAGAATTAAAAATAAAACCAGGAAGTAAAGCACAAATTACCAAAGAAAAAGGGATGCTCAAGATTACTCCTTGCTAATCTGAAGAAATCTCTTCAACACACTTGTAACAGCTATAACCTCTATCACAATTTTCTTCTATCTGACAATTAAACATTCCTATTTGTTCAATACAAGTTCCTTGTGAACAAAAACTTCCTTGTGGACAATCTTGTTCTTCATTACAACCAAAAGATCCTTGAGAAAAAAAGAACAACAAAAATAAAATCAATAAAACCAGTCCTAAACCCATAAACAGAAAAGCCCATCTCAAAGAAACAGTATTCTTTTTACCCGAAGTAAAAGCTTGTTCAATCAGAGAGGAAGTAACCCCACTTTTTACTAAGGCAGCACGAATTTCTTCATCAGTAAAGCCTTCTTGTCTATACTTTTGAATATACACAACAATTTCCTGAAGATGTGAATCCATACCAAGAATGAAAACAAAGAACTTTTTAAAGATTCCTAAAAAACATCACGCAGCAATTGCTTCATAATTTAAGTAAAGAGTTTTATTTCCAATACGAGAGTCTCGAGGAACATGCAGTTCTAAATACAGTTTAATCGTATCATTACTATCTGAATAATCAAAACTATCACAAATGCCCACACTCACATTACTACTATTCGTTGCAAGAGCTTCAAACCCTGTACTTAAACCTACACAAGATCCATCCTCATTATTTAAAGATTGAATGAGAATCTCAGAATCTAAGCTCACATTACATCCCTGTGCTGCATTACAAAAAAACATCTCCGCATCAGTCGTGTTGACAAGAGAAGCAGTCACATTGACCACAACATTCCCAGTATTCGTAAGCACATGCACATCTTCACTTCCTGGAAACGTCGTCACATTCACCCAACAATTCCTACTGAGATTTGAATTCAGTTGTGCATAAGGAAGAAAACAGGAACCATTATAATAGCCTGATCCGAAAGAAATAATATCATCACTTAAACTAATCCCAGCCGTTCCCACAGTCGTTAAAGAAACTGTTCCACTTTCTGTTACTCTCCCCAAACTTTCTAATCGAGTATAGACATAAACAGTCGTAAGAATCTGAATAAATTGAACAAAGAGGAATAAAACTAAAAGAATTATAAGAAGCTCACCTTTTTTCATAAAGAAAAGAAGACGAACAAGCTATAAAAAACTTTCTAAGAAAACAAAGTCTTACGAGAGATAATTTTCAACTCACCTGTCAAGTATTGGCCTACTTCTACTTCACTGGCATTAAAAGAAAAGATCACACGAAGAGGCACAGTTTCATCAGCTTCTAAAGTAAAAGAATAAGGGTCAGCATAACTTACTCCTTGATACCCATAACTAATATAAGGTGTCATATTTCCTTCAGCATGTACACTTATCTTAGCCGTCTCATTATAAGGGTTCGTAAAAATAATTTCTCTATATGCATAAGGAGAATTAAGACCTACCAAGCCAAAATGCAGCTTATCTGGATCTAAATTAAAACCTACGTTTTGCGGTTCAGCAATCCAAGCATCCATTTGATAAACGACCACATCCTGAATAGAAAAATAATTCCAATAGAGAAAAAAGCTTAAAGAAACTAATAAGACAAAAAAGAAAAGCAGAACAACTCTCTGTGATGTTTTAAAGTGCATCTTTACTCCTCATCCTCTTCCTTCCTCTTTTTATACCAAAAGAAGAAAATAATACCAAGCACAATAACAACAAGCAATGCAAAGCCAACAATATACATCAAAGAACTTCCACTTTGATCTTCAGGAGCTTGAGCAATAGTTTGTTGACTCTCCAACACAGTTATAGGAAAATCTTTTGTAATTTCCACTCCATCCAAATCAACCACAACACGAACAGTATATACACCAAATGCCACATCTTCTAAATCCAAATTCCCAGTAATTCCCTTTTCTTGAGCAACAGGCAAAGTATAAGTCCCAAAATTGGAGCTTTGAAGAGTACTTCCATCAGCAGAAAGGAGTCGTACAGAGATACTTGGAGAAAGATCTTCTATCCATAAATTCAAAAGGGTAACAGTAACAGGTGAAGGATTATTTGCTTCAAATGAATCTGGTTCAAGACGTAAAATTTCCACGGACTTCTCACCTATAATCAAAGAAACAGGTTTAGATTCTTTTGTCTCACCATCATATTCCAAAGAAACAGAAACATCATACTTTCCAGCTTCCATCCCCCTAGTATCTAAAGTCCCAGTAACCATTTTCTCTTCTTCCTGCAAAAATAATGTCAATCCAGAATCAAAAGGAATTTTTATTGTACTCTGACCATTCGTCACAACAAAATCCCCATCTAAATTCTCAATAACTTGGCTCCCTTTACTAGTCAAAATAGCATCTAAAGAAACACTTTCACCCGGAGCAACAACTCCAAATTTTTCCATACTTATTTTCACATACTTATCAGGATAAGGAACCTTGGTATCAATAGGTATAAGAACAGCTACAGTAGCCCCAACTTCAGCATTTGTGTCAAAAGGTGCTTGATAAAAACGCATCAAGGCAAAACGAATATCACCAAAATTTTCTAATTCAGGATACGTCAAAGTAAAATGAACTTGTTTTTCACTCCCAGCAGAAATAGGAACTTTATTTGTAGGATAGCCCTCAGCAACAAAATAATCTGTATAATCAATTTTCCCTTCAAAACTCTCATAACTCATTTCAATAACAATATCTTGAGAAATATCATTGATAATAAGCATATCAAACTCAACAACACCACCTTCTTCATATTCCAAGTCTAATACTGCTGGAGAAATAAGAAGTGCAGAGACACTAGAAACAAAGAAACACAAAGAAAGAATGAAGACAAAAAGAACACGAACAAAAACAGATACAGATATAATTTTTTTCACCATCATACTTCAAAAGAAAAGACTTATTTATATAATTTTCTGAAGTAAAAGTATAAACCAAAGGCCAAAAGAAGACCAAAAAAGACAATATACCAAAAAAGAGTATTTTCTTGAAAAACGGGAGCAAAGAGAACAAAAGAAGCCAGAGGTAATTTCTCAACATATAATACCATGGAATCATCATCATAAAACTTCTCTAAACGAACAAGATATTCATAAATACCATCACCTTCTAAATCCAAAGAAACATTCTGTCCATTATAGAGAACAATTTGATTAAGAACTCCCCTTTCATCAGTATAATCCAATACCGTTAAATTTTTATCCCTATAAATTAAAACGAAATAAATATTTGCAAGATTCTTCTCAGAACGATCTTCTTTATTACCCAAATAAAAAGTATTACAAGAAAAAACAGGATCTAAAAACCCCTGTTCAGAAATATCCTCTAAATAGAGAGATTTCTCTTTACAAGCAATACTCAACTCTGGAGAAAGATAAATTCGTTTTTCTTCTTCTTCACTTTCATTAGAAACAACAACAGTTGTACCGCCTCCACCACCCCCACCACTAGATGAACTGGAACCAGAACTAGAACTTTCATTGCTAGATGAAGAAGTATTCGTAGAAGTAGAATTGACATTCAAAAAAACAGTATTACTATAAACCAAACTAAGATAATCATACGCACTAAAAATAATAGTCCTATTTCCTACAAAACCACTATCAGGGATAAGAGTAAGATTTGTTCCAGAAAGACTCACAGTGATATTAGCAGGTTGAGTATGCCCATAACTGAGCGTATAATTCTCAGGATCAGAAGAGTAACTATTCAAATATAAACTTATCTGAGTATTCTTTGGCCAGGACTGATTCGGAATAGTATTCCATGCCGGAGCAAGATTCTGAAAACCAAAACTCGCATTTCCTGTTGCAAAGCCCGTATAGGTAAAAGTAAAAAAGAAAGCAGAGACTATAAGAACAGAAAACAAAAATAAAATAATCAGGAAAATCCCTTTTTTCACTCACTCACCACAAAAGAGAAAAGAAAAGCAATTTTATAAAACTACCTGTACAAAACCAGCGTTTCTTGAGCAATCACATCCCAGGTATAGTCAGCCACTTTCTTCCGATTTTCTTCACCGATTTTCTGTGCAAGTGCAGGATCATCAAGAAGCTGTAACACTCTTTTCTTCAATAAAGCAACATCTCCATAAGGAACAAGAAATCCATTTTTTCCTTCTTCCATTTCATAAGGCACACCATTACATGGACTTGCAACTATAGGGAGAGCAGAAGCCATTGCTTCAAAAAGAGTGAGAGGCAAACCTTCTCTATAAGAGGGGAGAACATACACCTCTGCTGCTTGATACATTGCTGCAATGTTTTCTTTTCCTCGAATAGGACCATACACCTGAATTTTCTTCTCCTCACCAATCAACGTCTTCACTTTTTCCATTTCTCCTTCATCAGGTCCAACAATCACAAAATCAATATCTTTTCTCTCTTTCAAAATTGTTTGTGCAAGATAAACAAACATCTCAGGTGCTTTTGTTGCATGCAATCTCCCGAAAAACAAAATCATTTTATTTTTAATGCCTAGCTTTTTCTTGAAAGTATTGCTTTTCACTTTCTTAAACAAGACAGCATCCATCCCATTACGAATCACCACTATTTTTTTCTCTGATGTCCATTGTTTTAGAATAGGAACTTCCCAAGGAGTAATGGCAATAATAGTATCACAAAAGAAATAACTCAAAGCATTTCCAAAGTTCTCCATAAAAAAAAGAGGGATGCGAACAGAAAGGGGACGAAACTTATCTGTCCAAGGACAATGTGTCGTATGTATATGTTTTTTCATCTTAAAAAAAGAAATCAATCCTGCAACAAACACATAATCCTTCTGTGACACATGCGTATGCACCACATCATATCTCTGCCAAAGCAAATCCCAATAGACTCCTGGGAAGATATAGGTATTCAGAGAGAGCTTCAAGAAATATCGTGATCGATGCACATACACCCCATTGATAACTTCATACTTTTTTTCTATCCTTTTATATTTATCAGAATCACTGCAAAAAACATGCACCTCATGTCCTTCTTTTACATACCGTTCTGCAAGCTCTTGTATAACCTTTTCTACTCCACCAATAGTCGGATGATAAAATGTACCAATCAGGGCTATGCGCATAAGAAAAAACTTCAAAAACTCACTTATAAGACTTATGATGAAAAAAACCTAAAGGCTTATAAATTGAACAGTATTTAATAATGTTTAATGGAAATAATAGCAGATGCCTGTACCATTATCTTACTTGCAAAATCATCAGTCCTAGAAAGCTTTGCAAAGAACAGTAAAGTCAACATTACTGAAGAAGTCAAAGAAGAAGTACTAAAGGGAAAACCAAAAATGTTTTTAGATGCACTTCTATTAGAAAGACTACTAAAAGAAAGAATAATAGAAGCAGTGAAAACAGATAAAACACTCACCAAAAAATTAATGAAAGATTTTAACATGGGTGAAGGAGAAGCATCTATTATTACAAGGGGAATAAAAGAAGGCAGTATTATAGCCACAGATAATAGGCAAGGAAGGAAGGTTGCTCAAATAAATAATCTTCCAATTATTGGGAGTATAGAAATAATAGTCAATCTCTACCAAAAAAATAAAATTGACCAAGATAAAGCAACGGAAGCATTAAAAATACTTCAAAGAGTCGGATGGTTTGAACAATATCTTATTGAAAAAGCAAAGGAGGATATAAAATGAACAAAAGTGAATATTTAGGTGCAAGACTAGAAAAGAGTATAGTTGAAATGGTTGAAAAAACTGCAGAAGAAGAACATGTTGACAAAACACAGGCACTAATGAAACTAATTATACTTGGAAGAAATCAATTCCTAGTAAACAAATATCTAAATCTCTACAAAGAGGGGAAATGCTCTATTGATAGAGCTGCAGAAGAATTAGGTATAACTGTTACAGAAATGATGCAAGAAGCAGTAAAAGCAAACATTAAATCTACAGAAACAATAGAAGAATACAAACAAGGACTAAAACTATTAAAATAGAAAGCAAAACGCTGAGACTGGGATTCGAACCCAGAAATCCTTGCGGAAGCCAGTTTTCGAGACTAGTGCAATACCTGATTATGCGATCTCAGCTTAGGAACAGAAAAGCGCCGTGACTCGGATTTGAACCGAGATATCCTTGCGGAAACAGGTTTTCAAGACCTGCGCGGTACCAGATTGCGCCATCACGGCCTAAAATAAAAGAGAAACAAGACCTTTAAAAGCTTATTCCTTCTTTCGAAAAGTTCTATATCCATGCATAGATCCATACACAACAACATACACGAGCAAAGCACTCACCAATGCAACAAGGAAACCTCCTAAATACAATGCAAAACCAACTTCAGACAAAGAAGAGAAAGTTATAGGAAAAACTTCCTTTTCAGCACCTAAAAAAAAGCTTCCAACCTTATAATTCATAAAATACACAAAAGGGCCATTAAAAGGATTGACAAGAAGTGTCCCAAAATAAGTGGCAGGAAGATGATACTTCCTCTTCCACGCAATAAAAAGTGCAACTATCCAACCTAAAAAAAAGCTGGGAATAATCGAGAGAAAAACACCTAAACTGGCCCCCATAGCAACTTGATGAGGGGAATTTCGTGCATGAAAAATATATGCAAAAACTTCTTTCCAACTATGTGTGTGAAAATATTCCTTTAACCGAAGGCAATGTATACGAAAACGCACAAATACCCCAACAGAAGGACGACGGAAATCAGG